>BLMC01000125.1 GCA_011959805.1 Lachnospiraceae bacterium
TGAACTTGGGACCCGCAAAAACACCGAAAAGTAGCCATTTTTCACAGAAAAATTGCTACTTTTCGGTGTTTTAGGATTGCGGGAGCATGAAATGCAGAGCAATCCATGGTATCATAGGGGGCAAAATACCTTTTGACCCCAACATCATAATATATTGTTATTGTGTCATCGCAGATTGTCTTAGCGACTACAATACATTCTTTCACTTTCATAGAAGATAGTTATGTTAAAGATTTAGTCTCTGGTGTAGTATCAATCAGGCGATATAGCAATACATAAAGATAAAATGACAGATACTTCCGCCCATTACAAACAGATGAAAAATCTCGTGGGAACCAAAGTATTTGTGAAGGGAGTTAAACAAGGGCAACTTGAGTGCATAGATGATTCCGCCGATTGTATAGATAATTCCACCAGCCAAAAGCCAGCCAAATGCCGCGTGTGGTAATGTGTTCCATAATGTTCCAAATACAAGTAGACACAGCCAACCCATAGCAATATAGAGAATAGAAGAAAACCATTTTGGGCAAGTAATCCACAATGCTTTTATGAACATTCCAACAATAGCAACACCCCACACAAGCGCTAAGAGTGAATAGCCTATTTTGCCACCAAGTACAATCAGACAGACTGGTGTATAGGAGCCTGCAATCAACACAAAAATCATCATGTGATCAATTTTTTGAAAAATCTGTAAAATTCGCCCAGTGACATTAATACTATGATAAAGTGTACTTGCACCATACAATAAAATCATACTTGCAACAAAGACTGCAAGTGCAAGTGCTGTCAGACCACTATGTGCTTTCATAATGAGTGGAGAGGCGGCAATTGCTGCCATAAGGCAAGCGATAAAATGTGTGATGGCGCTTCCAGGTTCTCTGATAGTTAACTGCATAAGTTGCTCCTCCTTTACATAACCTTCTATAAAATGCTTGCATTAATATACAATACAAGAAATGCCGAAGATAGATTGACAATGAAAATAATTTAAAAATAGAGTTTGATAAAAGATAATGTAGTATTTAAAACTACATGTTGTTAAAAACTATACTACTACTTATAATATCCGTTGTCAATTAATTTATGTAAAAGAATGTCAGATTTAATAACAACTCAGTGCAGTATTTTGCACTATTAATCTTCTTCAATCACATGGATTTCGAGATAGTCAAAATCAATATCTTCTACAAAATTATCAGAAAAAAAGCGGGTTTTGTCATGTTTTTTGAAATCCGCAACGTTAGAATCCAGCCAGATTGGTTTGCCGAGGTCAAATGCATAGCAAACTTTCTCAAGCGCATCAAATACTTTGTGCGTGCGTGTCTCAGAGCGGTTGTCACAGATGACAGTATCTTGAAGCAGATGATTGTCTTTAAAGGTTCTTGCCCATAGTCGAAACATTGTAATTCTCCTTACAGTATAATTTAGTTGTGGTATATAACTCTATAAAAATAAAAAGTCCATAAAATGAGGAGTGCCCCGATATATTTCTAAGAAACATACCGAGGCTATTATGAAAAAATTTATCTATGTGTAATGAAAACACTACGTTGTAATTAATTCGCTAATAAAATATTACCATTGAATTATGAATAAAATATGAACAAAATGTTAGTATATTGTAAAAATGCATATTTAACAAATGAAATAATTTGAATGATTATACAAATTATACAAATAAAAATACAAAGTAAATTTTTGATTTTGTGTTTTCTATAGCTTTTGGTTGTAAGCTATGGGATTTAATGGTATCATAAATTGGAAATGTATAAAAAGATTAAAGAACTGGTTCGTTGGAAAGGTACGGTTTAGACGATGGACAATTTTATGGATAAGCTCGCACAGAAGTTTAGTGCACAGGAAATGATTAAAGCAAATTCTCAGGCAGAAACAGAGGAGCTGAAACGATTGCAATTGCAGGTATCAGAATATGAGAAAATTTTGCAAGAAATGAGAAAACTAAATTATAAGAATACGGAACTTGCAGAGAAGCTGGAGTTAATGATTGGTGAAAATGCCGGAAAAATCCAGAGTATGAAAGAGGATGAGCAACAGCTGATTGCAGCGTTACGAGATTTGACAGACGAGCAGACAAGAAATCGAGAAGCGGAGATTGCAAGAAAAGCAGAAGAGCAGTTAGAGCGGGAACACACACAGGTGCAACAGAAGCAGACTGATATTTCTGCAATAACAGACTTACTGGAAAGTAAATTTCAAAAATCTGATGATTTTGTACATAAGGAAAATGTGAAGGTATACAGAAATGTTCAGGCGGTTGTGGTCGATGAAATCAAGCGTTGTATAGAAAGTTTACAAGAAGACAGGGACGAATTAAAAAAGATGTTGGATGCAAAGTTGAAAAAGATTATGATTCTAAGTGGTATATCTGTGGCAGCAGCTTTGACAAGTGTCGTTTTGTGGGCTTTAATGATGACTGGAGTGATAAAGTAAGGAGAAAGTATGGCAAAGATTTCGTTTAAACCCGGGAATATGCTTTATCCACTTCCTGTGGTGATGGTGAGTGTGGTAGACAGACAAGGAAATTCTAATATTATAACCATTGCATGGGCAGGGACAATATGCACCAATCCGCCAATGGTTAGTATTGCAGTGCGACCATCGCGGTATTCTCATCACATGATTGCAGAGACAGGAGAATTTGTGATAAATCTTACAACAAAAAAACTTGCATATGCAACAGACTACTGTGGAGTACAAAGCGGTAGAGAAGTTGACAAATGGAAAGAAACCGGGCTTACTCCAATAGTCTCTGAAGTAGTAAAGGCTCCAGGAATTGCAGAGAGTCCAGTGAACATTGAGTGCAAAGTTGTAAGGACAGAAAAACTAGGTTCACACGACATGTTTGTAGCAGAAGTGGTCGCTGTGCATGTGGATGAACTCTATATGGACGAAAAAGGGAGTTTTCATCTTGAACAAGCACAGCCCATTGTTTATAATCATGGTGCTTATTATACACTTGGAGAAAGACTAGGTAAATTTGGATATAGTGTGCAGAAAAAGTTTTGACCAAGACAAAGAAAGCTTTTATAAGATAGAAAGAGGACACCAAGCAATGACATTAGACTTTGTCCTACAAGCGTATAAATGTATTCATATTTCACTTATTAGAAGGAAAATAAAGCGTTTTTTATAGAAAAAATAATGCAATACTCACAAAAATTCACTACTTTTTGACGAAATATTGCAATTTTGTGACAAAAGGAATAAAATATTATCAACGAAGAGTAGGAGGATGCAGAATGGGAAAAAAGAAAAAAAGTCTGATAAGTTCTATCATGTGCCTTTGCGGTGCAGTTGCAGCAGTGACAGGAATAGGGATTGGTGCGAATGCAATATTCTCAATTGGAGACATGTCAACTTCTTCTTATGAAACATATGAAGAAGCGGTAGATGAGGGTTATAAGACAGAGATTAAATCACAGGTACAAAGTGCAATTGCAGTAATTCAAAATGAATATGACAAATTTAAAGCAGGAGAACAAACGGAGGAGCAGGCACAAGAGAAGGCAAAAGATTTTGTTCGTGCTATGCGCTACCGAGATGATCAAAGTGGATATTTCTGGATTGACGGCATGGATTATGTGTTGGTGGTGCACGCTGTACTAACAGACCAGGAAGGGGATAACCGCAAAGATTTGAAAGATCAGAATGGTGTTATGATTACACAGTCTGTAGTTAATGTCTGCAATAGTCCTGATAAGTGTGGGTATAATGAGTTTTATTTTACAAAGTCGGATGGCGTGACAATTGCACCCAAAATTGCCTATTCTGAGTTGTTTGAACCGTGGGGGTGGGCAGTTTGTACTGGAAATTATGTCGATGAGATGAACGCGACAAAAGCAGTGGTTCAGAAAGAGTTGAATGAGGAATATATGGGAGTGTTAGTGCGGACAAACTCCGTATTTTTCTCTGTGATTGTGATTTCGTTGATCGTAGCATTTGTTGTCGGGAGACAGATTGTGGCGCCTCTAAAGAAGATTCAATTATTTGCACAGATGATTTCAGAAGGGAATCTGACTACTAGCGTGCAGGTAAAAACAAGAAATGAGATTGGACAGACTGCGGATGCATTACATGTGGCACAGGAAAATATGCGGACACTTTTACGGGGAATTATGGAGGTATCAAACGGTGTTGGCAATGCTCTTGGAACTTTTGATAAGTCCTTTAACAGCATGAAAGAATCTATCTCGCAGGTTTCGCTGGCAGTGGAGTCCATCGCTGAGAATGTGACAAGACAGGCATCTTCCACAGATGAAGCAAATGACAATG
Source organism: Lachnospiraceae bacterium (assembly GCA_011959805.1). Lineage (GTDB taxonomy): Bacteria > Bacillota > Clostridia > Lachnospirales > Lachnospiraceae > COE1. The sequence continues at coordinate 4,297 of BLMC01000125.1, forward strand.
TAGTTATGATGGCAGATCAAATCAATCAGACGGGTACTGAGGTGGCAAGTCTAAATGGAAATGCCGATGCGATGAATCGAATTAGCGAACAGTCTATGGAAACTCTTAAACAACTGATCGATGTAAATAACAAGACACGTGAGAGTATTTCTGCGATGTCTGAACAAACAAAAAGTACAAATCGTTCAGTGGAACAGATACATATAGCAGCGAATTTGATCAATGAAATTTCAGATCAGACAAGTTTACTTGCCCTAAATGCAAGTATTGAGGCGGCGCGTGCTGGAGAGGCAGGAAGAGGTTTTTCCGTTGTGGCAGATGAGATTGCAAAGCTTGCAAATCAATCTGGTGAGTCTGTGGAGGAGATTAGTAGAACTGTGATTGCTTTGCAGGACAATGCAGAGAAGTCTGTCAAAGTGATGCACGAAATCAATGAGGCTGTGGAAACACAAGTAAAATCTTTGACAGAGACACAGCATATTATGGAAATGCTACATCAAGAACTTGCCAATTGTTTTGCATCCGTACATTCTATTGATGCGATGACACAAAAGATTGACAGCCAGCGAGAGAGTGTTACAGGTTCACTTTCTGTGTTAAATGATCTGGCACAAGACAATGCTTCTGTTGCAGAGCAGACAGCAGCAATGTCGTCAGAGTTAGCAAGAGAGGTAAATGACTCAACTCAGATTGTGGATGAGTTAGAAGGAAAGGTTAAAACATTAATTGAAGATGTAAATCAATTTAAAATATAATCGATAAAAATGCCAAAAGGCGGTATTTATAAGACCATATAAGAATTGTTTTCAGAAAAAGGTGTCGCAAAATCCTCTAATTAGATAACTGTACCCCTTGTCAAGGACAAGGGGTACAGTTTAGGTTACACACCTATTTTGCAACGGCTCTTTGATTAACATGTACTGTTTGCCTAAGTATTCACTTTCTTAGTTGGCTTTGCTATTTATGCTTAAAATACTGTAACAATTACTTTGCATTTTCCGCTACAATCTGTGACACCACATCTGCCGTTGTTACATATCCATTATCCACAATAACTTTACCATCAAATATTGCGTATATGATTTCCTTTGTACCTGTGACATAAATGAAGGTGAACTCGTTTCTAATCTCTGCACCGAATGAGTTTTGTGCATCAACATAAGATTGAACTGCTACATAGAATGGATTTGCAACAATAGCCCAATTGTTTATTTTGGGAAAATCTGCTGATTTTGGGGCTTTTAGTAATGACTTGACAGTTTCTTGTGTCCAATACTGGTAATTTGATTTTTCTTCAATATTCATCGACAAATACCATTCTTCATAGTACATCATATCGTATGTAACTTGCAGAAAACCAAATACATCATTCTCAATTAATTTAATCCAGAAGTCGTCTACGGTTTCAGATGGACAACGGATTGTTTGATGTACCACTCATCTCAGTTTGACTTCCAATTATCCCAAACAATGCAAAGGCAAGTATGACACAAATAATTACAAATCCAGATTTCTTCAATCCTTTTTGTTTGCCTAAAATATATAAGTTGGCTTTGGGTGATTTAGACAGGACAAAGAACATCAACGCCAAGGTACCAAAGAAAGCAGTCATTGAAAGTACAAATGGTTCTGTGATAATAGATATTTTTACGGGGCTTGTCCGAATGGCCTTGAGCAATATCATTTTTGGCTGAGTGTGCATTCTCATATCCCTTGATGGCAATGTTGACTGTTGACGGCTCTGCTACTTTTGTTCCGCATTTTTGGCAAAATAGCATTTCATCTTCCATAGGGTTTCCGCATTTACTGCAATATTTCATTTTCATTCCTCCTTTTATCGTCTGAATTTATGTCCACATTTCATACAAGTGATTACTACTTTGCTAGAACCAATGTTTCCAGCGATCAGTCCCAGCGGGCCACCGAGAATTATTGCACCAACAACGCCCTTTCCAATTCCATATCCCTTTTTATTTCCAGATAGCGAAGTTGACCCACATCGGGGACATTTCATCATTTCATCGTATTGCTTTTGTTGGAGTTGAAGCTGTTGACGTTGCTGTTGTGTTTGACGCTGAGCTTCTTCCAATTCTTGTTGTTGGATATGTAGGGCTTGTTGCTGTATTTGCAAATTTGCTTTGTAGTAGGCCAAATCCATATCCGTTTTTGTCAGTTCCCCAGTTTCCGGTCTATCTGCCACAAAAGCAGTAAATGGGTTTCCACAGTAACCACAGAATGCACTATCCGCACGATTTTCTTTTCCGCATTTTGTACAGAACATAACATCTAACTTAACTACAGCAGGAATAGCTTCTATGATTTCGGCTTCGCCTGTTATCTCATTTTCCTCGTTAATAGAAAGATCGTCTTTTAATAACTGGTCGATAGACACGTCAAAAATCTCACTAATAAGCACGAGTTTACTTGGTTCTGGCAAAGTCTGCTGTGTTTCCCATTTAGAAACAGATTGTCTTGACACATCAAGCATTTCTGCAAGCTGTTCTTGTGACAGTCCTTTTTGCTTTCTAATCAACAACAGCTTTTCTGAAAATGTCATGTATTTCACCCCCTTTGCTCAAATATACTATTTTTCTCGGTTGCGTACCAGCAAGCAACTTTGACATTTCAGCACGTTAAAGTTGCACATTCATTTTTTCGCAACTTTTGGTTGCACCAATAATAACACAATCTATATTATAGCTTACTTAATATGCTGATTACAATAATTATAATGTTTTCGATATCTCAAAGAGTGTAAAACTCTTTTGGTATTGGAAAATGATATACAAATAATATCTTTTATTGATAAAGATGAGAAAGGAGAGCGATTTTATTAAAATTAGAAGATGAGAGAATAGGAAACCAGTTTATTTACCATGAATTAAAAGAGACAATTATATAATGAAGAAGATAAATATATTGTGATTTGAAGGACAACCAGGAAAAAATGTAGATTTTATCAGATTAGAAATAACAATAAAATAGTGATTTCGTTGTTTTATGTAATACTAACTTTAATCCCTCATTATTGAAAAGGAAAGAACATTGGAAAATTGATTGCTACAGATGTTCAGGTATTAAGTGATATCGATAATGAATATAAAGAAATTTATGAAATATGTAGATTTTTATTTTTGAGTGATGAGCAATTACTATATAGTGTAGAACGATTTATTTTTGAAAGGAAAGAAAAATATTGCTCAAAGATTATAGCAATTGGACTTGATCAAAAGGGGAAAATGTTATATGAATGTTCTGAAAATAGATTCAAGAACGCCATCGGCGCTCTTGAATGTGTGTCGTTCACTAATCAATTTCTTCGTCTTCTGGAAAGGGTTGAGCATGTTCCTTATCATCAATGGGAACCCAAGCATTTCCAAATGGAATATCACGAAATAATGCGGCAAGTCCCGTAATCTGTTTTAAACGCAAAATCTCATCTCGCTCCATGCCAAGATGTTTAGAAATCCATGCATCAGAGCGTCCCAGTTCATGTAGTTCCTTGATAATATTGCTCATTAAGTCTACATTGTGGGAACCTCTAGCACGATTATGACGGATTGTACTTGCCATGCGGTGATCCAAGGGTTTGTCGATGACAGAAACAGGAAGCATACCATTCTCACGCTCATAAATATCGGGGTAATCCAACATAATGCGATAGCGATGAAATCCATCGACGATAATGT
>BLMC01000126.1 GCA_011959805.1 Lachnospiraceae bacterium
CTCTGCCTCTTTTCTCAAAATAAAGATTTGCTTTGAAGACTTATAGTCTGCACCTGTCTGTACAGAATAAGTACAATACATTTTTGCGCATCTACGCCCTTCATAAGTATACTCCTCGACATCGGTACTTTTTGAGGTTGTATATGTTATAATCGAATATCCATTTTGCAAAAATTCGCTCACATCTTCTTTCAAGTCCTTGATATATTGCTCTCTTGGATTGTTTGATACAAGCTCCTCATCATACAATGCTAAAAGTTTGTCTGCCATCTGTTCTAACTGTTCTTCTGTATAATTTTCATTATAGAGACATTTTGTGATATCGCTGTAATATTTTAGAACTTCTCTCGGTGTTGGCGGATAGTCATCGTCAAGGTTTTTTAGCAGTACATTCTGCACTGCTGTAACAACTGTCTCATCATCGCTTTTCATATAGTTTGATAGATAAAAATAATATCCGCCAACTATTGCCAACAAAATCACAATAATGACTGCACCTTTCACTTTCCCCATTTTTTGTTCCCCCTTATACTTTTCTTCTTGGCTTTAGTCTTCCTCATCCTCAAACAGAAGCTTTTCACTCCAGCCATCCTTTGCAATATAGGTTTGTAAAAAGACTGCTTGCACCTCTTTTTTGTACTCTTCTGGTCGTATGAGAGAAGGTGAATAATGTGTCAACCACATTTTTGTTACCTCTGCCGCCTTTGCCATTGATGCCGCTTCATAAAAAGTCATATGTTTGTATTCCTTTGCCTTCTCCTTCTTGTCCGGCTCTCCATACATTCCTTCACATATAAATAAATCGGCATTTTTTGCATTTTTGATAATACTTTCAGTGGGTCTTGAATCAGTACAATATGTCACCTTAAGTCCTTTTCTTGGTAATCCCATCACCATGTCTGGCGTATATGTACCTGTATCAAGTTCTATCGTTTCTCCTTTTTGCAATCGATTCCAATATTTTTTGTCAAGTCCTAGTGCCATCGCCTTGTCTAGTTGAAACCTTCCTTTTCTTTCAACTACAATATTATATCCGTAACAAATAACGTTATGATTCACACGAAATGCTTCGATGCGAAATCCGTCAAACAAAAAATTTTGTTCGGGTTCTGTAATCTCCATATATTCAATCTCAAATGGAAGTTCTGGTGCAATTACACGCAAAGCATTGACCACTTTTGAAAGTCCTTTGGGTCCAATGATAACCAACGGTGTAGTCTTCTCTGCATTGCCCATAGTTAACAGCATTCCAGGAAGTCCCGATATATGGTCTGCATGATAATGTGTAAAACACATTATATCAATTGGCTTTGGACTCCATCCTTTTTCTTTCATGGCAATCTGTGTACCTTCTCCGCAATCAATAAGTATACTCGTACCATTATATCGCGCCATAAGCGCAGTGAGCCATCGATAGGGCAAAGGCATCATTCCACCTGTCCCTAATAAACATATGTCTAATATAAAAATCACCTCTTTTAAATTATTTCTTCACTCTTTCCATAAAATAATTGCGTCATCTTTTGGTCTCTCATAAAAATTAGGACGCACTCCTTTTGAGACAAAACCAAGCTTTTCATATAATCTTAGTGCAGGCATATTTTTGCTTCGTACCTCAAGTGTAAATGCTGTAATATTATAACGCTCACGGCCAAGCTTTAACAGTGCTTCCATAAGTGCAGTTGCAATTTTTTTATTTCTATATTTTTCGTGGACTGCCACATTTGTAATGTCGCCTTCTCCTGCGATATTTGTCAACATACAGCCGCCTAAAATGCGGTCTGCACCCTCCACTGCATCTGTCTCTGCAACAAGATAAAAGCGATTCGCATTGGTAAGGGTCTCCTCAAAATCCTTATAGTTCCACGGCATAGAAAAACAAGACGCCTCCAATGCTGTGACCTGTTCCAAATCCTTTTGTTGCATTTCTCGTATATGATATCCTTTTGCTGTATGTTCTGCTCGTTCTCGCTCCGCCTGCGAAAGCCTAAGATAATTCGGTGCGTGTTCTGCTGCTGTCTCACGAATTTCTTTTTGATACAGTTCATAGCCAAGTGTCGCTACGCAAGAAGCTCGCTGACGGTTACAGCATGAAGGCGCAAAACTGTATCTTACCTTGATAAGCGCTGCAATTTGTTCTTGATATACTTCGACGCCATCTCCTAAAAACAAAACTTCCCTATCTGTCTCGCTACACCAAACATTGATTTTTTCAACAATATCGGAAATCGAAACAGCACACTGTTGTTCTATTGTATAGAGGTCATATCCTGCCCCCTTCTCTTTTCGCTTATGAAATTCATACAACCCTGTATAAACCTGATTTCTACGTGCATCCATCAGCGGACAAACCAATGTATTACATCCATAGAGATTATAGGCAAGTGCATCCACAGTCGGCACTGGGATAATAGGAATATCCAATACCAATCCTAGTCCTTTTGCCGTCGCAGAACCAATGCGCAATCCTGTAAACGACCCCGGTCCCGCCGCAATAGCAATAGCATCTAAGGAATATAAATCCAGTTCTGTCATACGTTTTATCTCGTCGAGCATAGGAAGCAATGTCTGGGAATGTGTCTTTTTATAATTTATAGTATACTCTGCAATGGTAATATTTTCCTCCACAATTGCTGCCGATGCCACAAGCCCAGAGCTATCTAATCCAAGAAGCTTCATTTCAAATTTCCTCTTTTCTCGTTAAAAATTTTCTATCTACTACTCTTGTATACAAATCTTGCGATAATCAAAACCCTTCTCAAGATTTTTCTCTATCGTAATCTGTTTTGCCTCCGCTGGTACCAATTCTTTGATGCGTTCTGCCCACTCGATAATACACAACCCATCGCCATAAAAATAATCCTCAAAACCAATTTCATCCATCTCCTCAATATCACCAATACGATATACATCAAAGTGATAAAAAGGCAGTCTACCGTTCTCATAAACTTGTACAATCGTAAATGTAGGACTATTGACATGCTCTTTAATTCCAATCCCTGCTGCTACCCCCTGTGTAAACACTGTTTTCCCTACACCAAGATCTCCGTTAAGTGTATAAATTTCTCCTGGTTTTGCAGTTTGACCAAGCTTTTTGCCTACTGCAAAAGTCTCCTCTGGGCTGTTTGTCTCTATATAGTTTATTCGATTATTCATATTAATCTCCCCTGCTGTTCTCCACGGCTCAAGAATCCAATACTTCCTCTCTAAAAACGTATCTTGACTTTTCTTGGCGGCATATGTGTTGATATCATCTGTATCAGCGCCTCCTTTTTCTCTCCAAGATCCTTTTTAGGAAAAATAGAAGCAGCAGTTTTTGATGTATAGAGTATAATACTTCTTCCTGTAGAGACTGCTTTTACACAACTATCCCAACTCTGGTTTTCTTCGTTCTCACCTTGAGATACACTTATGCCTTCGTCTGTCATCCTGTAATGAAGTGGTCGCTTAAATGCCGGTGTGTCTTGGACCTGTCGCATTGCCCGCAAAAATAATGCACCTGGAAGATATACAATCAATACAATACCTGCAATCAAATAAATAACATATTTTGTGGAAAGAAATGCCATAATCAGAAATGATCCCACCAATGTACCAAGCATCCCGGATAAGCTGGTATATGTATGGTATAATAGATAATCATACAACACTCCCACTGTTACTTTGACATCAAATTCCATTTCCATTGTTTTATCCTGTCCTTCCTACATATTTCCTTTTTCCATTCACAGGAATAAAATAAAACACAATTTATATATTGTCTTAAGTGAAACGTTTTTCCTGCGTGGGATTTCACAGATAGAAGCACCTGCATTTGAACAATACAGGTGCTTCTATCAATATGCACTTTCTTATACAGTATACCAAAAAGTAGCTAAAGTGCAAGTCATTATGTAAATTTAATCTTTATAATAAAGTTTTGTTCGTTATTGTTTTGGCTGGCGCAAGATTCCTTTTACAGGAAAGATTAACTAAACAATAACTACTTTTTATTCATGCCGCAATGCTTCAATTGGACTAAGTTTTGCCGCTTTTCTAGCAGGATAAATTCCAAAAAAGATACCGATTAATGAAGAAAATCCAGTTGCGGCAAGAACTACTTTTGGATCAATCACTGCTTCCATACCAGCCATACCAAGACTTGCCGCTATACTGCAAATCCCCTTTGCACCCAGAACTCCCAAAACAATTCCAACAAATCCTCCTATTAATGTTATAATAACTGCTTCCATCAAAAACTGAAACAAGATAGAACCTGTTTTTGCTCCAAGAGCTTTTCTAATGCCGATTTCTTTCGTTCGTTCTGTGACAGACACCAACATAATATTCATTACGCCAATCCCCCCAACAATTAAAGCGATTCCAGCTACCAACATAATAAATATTGTAACATAGTTTAAAATATCACTGATCATGCCTACTTGACTTGCCATGTCGTATGCTTGAATATATTCTTTTCCACGAACGTTATATCTTGCCTCAAGCAACGATTTTACCTGTTTTGCAATTTCTGTCACATACTCAGAGGAATCAGCAAACACAATAAAAGAAGAAAACTCATCTGTATAGTATCCAAACAATGCCTCCAACGTCGTAAGAGGAATCTCCATTGCCACATCTGCCCCAGTGCCAGTTGTCATCTGTTTTGCAATGGAGTCATTGTCTTTTCGCACACCAACAATAGTATAATCTTCTGTGATTCCCCACATGCTCATATTGACTTCCAATCCAACAACATCCGTGGACCCAAATAACTTCTTGGCACCTCTTTCATTGATAACACATACTTTCCCCGCACTCTGCGCCTCATTTTTGTTATAATATCGTCCCCGAATAATTGGAGCAGTATCATAATATTGTAGCGATTCATTCCCAAACATTGAAGATACCGTAAAAGTTCCCTTTGTACTTTGTGCAGTCGCTTGCGCGCCAAAATTCCATACGTCAGTCGCGCCTTTAACATGAGGGACTTTCTCATAAATCATATCAAGGTCGTCATTTGTAAATAGAATTGAATCTGCCTCATCACTTGGTACATCTACATAAAACTGTACATACCCACCAACCAATTCATCAAGCTGTCCGCTAATGCCAACTTTAAATCCATTTCCAGCCGAAACAATTAAAATGACCGAGGAAATACCAATAATAATACCTAACATTGTCAAAAAAGAGCGTCCCTTATTGCCACGGATATTCATCAAAGCAATTTTTATATATTCGATTATCCTAGCCATTGTCTGTTTTGTCCTCCGTCTGTTCTTGTGACGCAGCAGTATTATCTGTGACAGAAGTCTCTGCTTCTGAATTAGGATTCCCAGTCAATGGTATGCCTGCTGCCGACATAGGAATTACTGCCAATCCTTCCTCAAGTCCCGTACCATAAACAGATGTTGTCACAATTTCTTGGTTCTCAGAAAGACCATCTGTAATTTGAATATAAGCTTCTGAAGAAATACCTGTCTCTACATATTTTTTAGTAAGTAATCCATTTTCAATCACAAAGCAGAATTGCCCTTGACTGTCAACATTTACTGCCTCCACAGGCGCTTGCAGAACGCCTTTTTCACTTGCAGTCAGGATATTGAGCTTGGCATCAATCCCGAGGAAGATGTTTTCATCTGGATTATCAATGTGCACTCTGGCTGCAACCATCGGCGTACCAGAAGAGTTTGCCTCCGCCACATGATTAATCTTTGACACCTTTCCGGTATAACTTTTTCCTGATATGGTTATCTCTGCTGGCTGTCCAACCGCAAGGGTCTCCAATGCATATTTCGATGCTTGAAACTCGACACAAACATTATCAAAACTCTCTAAAACCATAAGTTGTGTGCCTTCCTGTACGGTCGCGCCCTCCACAACACTCAATTCGGATACAACTCCATTAAAGTCTGCGACAATCCCGTTCAGCACCGCCTCATACTTTCTTTCAGCGTCTTGCCCTTCTAATTTTGATTTTTCTTTATTCAGTGCGTAACCTGCAAGTTTGTTTCCATTCACGACCGCGGACTCTGCACCTGCCTTTACACTTTTCGCCTCGGAAAGACGCTCCTGATAATCTGCAAGAACCTTTTTTGCCTGTGTCAGCATATCTTCCCATCCATAGTCCGTTTTATAATCGGAAAGCAAACTAAGTTCATTGTTCAATTTATTTAACTCATTCTGCTTTTCAACTTTTTTTCCCATCAACATTTCAATATCAGTATCTTCGTTTGGTGTCTGTATCGCCAAATCATAGGTGTTCATTTCTTTCTCAACTTTGTAGATTTTTGCGTACAAATCTGATTTTTTTAATGCTGTCAAATCTGTAATACTGTTGGTCAAATCGTCTATGTATTGCTCATAACTATCTATCACTGCCTCGCACTGTGCAATCTCTGCTTCTGCCTCTGCAAGTTTTGCTTTTTGTTCATCATTATATTGCACGTTGGAGCTGTAATCTGCCGAACTAATCTTCTGTTCTAGCTCAGTCTTCTGTCTTGCATATGTAACTGCCTCCTTATCAAAGCATAGCAGCACATCGCCCGCCTTGACAATATCACCTTTTTCCACTTCAATCTCTTCCACCTTTGCTTGTGCAGGTGCAAAAAAAGTAATGGATTCTTCTGCAATCACTTTTCCGCTGACACTCAATTCAGTATCGATATCTCCTCTTGATATCTGATCTGTGTAAACAGGAAGCGCTGTACTTTTATTTCCAGAAAAAGACTTTACTATAACTATCACTACAAGAATAGCTATAACGGGAAGAACAATCTTCCATTTTTTCTTTCTTCGTCTGCGTATCTTTTTACCTCCCTCCACATTTTGTACGTTTTTCTCTCCCTTACTCATTTTTTTCATCCTCCATATTTTTTTGTTTCATTGATTGCGTCTTATTCTGCCTTGTATCCGAAACGATTTTTCCATCTCGTATTTTAATAACTCTGTCTGCCTGCTCCGCAATCTCATTGTCATGTGTGATTAATATCACTGTTCTGCCCTCACCATGAAGTTCCCTCAAAATCTGCAAAATCTCATTTGTTGAGTTTGAGTCAAGGTTTCCAGTTGGCTCATCGGCCAGTATAATAGGTGGAGCCTGCGCAATCGCTCTTGCAATCGCCACTCTTTGTTGTTGACCACCTGACATTTGTGCCGGCTTATGGTCTAGTCTGTGTGACAATCCCACTTTCTCAAGTGCTTTTAATGCCAGCTCTTCACGCTCCCGCTTACCTACACCGCGATAGATTAATGGCAGTGTGACATTCTCTACAGCAGTTAGATTTTGAATCAGATTAAATCCCTGAAAAATAAATCCAATCTCTCTATTTCTAACATCCGACAATTCATCATCATCCATATCTGATACATCAATACCATGTAACATGTAAGTTCCCGTAGTCGGTACATCCAGACAGCCAAGCATATTCATCAATGTCGATTTGCCAGAACCAGAGTGACCTATAATTGCGACAAATTCTTGCTCGCATATGGTAAGGTCAATGCCATCTAGTGCATGCACTTCATTCTCACCGGGATTATATATCTTTCTCATATCCCTGATTTCAATTAATGTTTTCCCCAATATTTCATTTGGCGTTTTATCCATCTCTTTTCCCTGCTCTCTTTAAATATATGTCATATCATAACACTGCTGATTTATTTTGTCTTTAACATTTTCTTAATTTTACATTAATTTACAATCCCTAAAATATGTATTAATATTTGGGGCAAATTATGTATTTTTCATAAAAAAGTTCTAATCATTTTGTTATCTTTTTTTAATAATTCTTTTAAGTAGGAAAAGTTTTTCTCCTATTCTCACATCGCACACAAGTAGCTTTGGCTGATATACTTCCTTTATATTAGCTGTGCAATGGAGCAAAGAATATTTTTGTTCTACTCGCTGCGTTGGAGTATCCATATGCAATCGAGTAAGGAAGATTTATCTTCTCCTACTCGCACTGGG
>BLMC01000127.1 GCA_011959805.1 Lachnospiraceae bacterium
CATCAGAAACATTTGTGGTATCTATCTTTTTTCCCGCTTTTTTTTCATACGCTTCTTTTAAGCTCCTACTAATTGGGTGATTAGAATAACTCTCTGCATATGCCGCCAACTCCAAAAGTGCCTCCTCTGTCATCTTCTCTGCCGGCGCAATGTGGGTCACTTCAAAAACCCCTTTTGTCAATGTTCCAGTCTTGTCACACACCACATATTTCGTCTCAGAAAGCGCCTCCAAATAGTTTGACCCCTTTACCAACACACCCTGCGCAGACGCTCCACCAATACCACCAAAGAAACTAAGCGGTATCGAAATAACAAGCGCGCAAGGGCAACTAATAACCAATGTTGTAAGTGCTCGAATAATCCACTGGGACCAATTAGCAGGATTTCCCAGCAAAAGATTCCCTAAAGGAGGCAATACTGCAAGCGCAAGTGCGCCAATACATACTATCGGCGTATAATACTTTGCAAACCGCGTAATAAAATTCTCAGATTTTGATTTTTTCATGCTGGAATTTTCAACCAAATCCAATATTTTCGACACTGTAGACTCTCCAAATTCTCGCGTCGTTTCAATGCGAAGCACCCCAGATAAGTTCACACAACCACTAATAACCGCGTCTCCTTCCTGAGCTTCTCTAGGCAAGCTCTCACCGGTCAATGCACTTGTATTGAGTGTTGAATTACCACTCACAACAACACCGTCAATTGGAATTTTTTCTCCTGGTTGTACAACAATCACAGTCCCAATCTCTACATCATCAGGATCAACTTGTTCAAGCTGCCCATCCTGCTCAATATTGGCATAGTCTGGTCGAATATCCATAAGCGCTGCAATATTTCCGCGGCTTTTTCCTACCGCATAACTCTGAAACAGTTCGCCAATCTGATAAAAAAGCATCACGGCAGTTCCCTCAAGATATTCTCCCAAAACAATAGCCCCTACTGTGGCAATCGCCATCAAAAAATTTTCATCAAACACTTGACCGTTTATAATGCCCAAAACTGCTTTTCGGAGAATATCATATCCAATAATAAAATAGGGAATCAAAAATAATACCAATCTCACATAAGGATTTTCCACTGATATCAAGCTAAGTGCTACCACAAGTAATGCGGAGACAATAATCCGAATCAATACCTTTTTTTGTTTCTTTGTCATTTTCCTCACTTCCTTTCCAAAGTTTTTTCCGAAACAAATGGCTCTTGCATTTACTGCAGAGCCATCAACGTCCTTGAACCTTTACAAAAATATCTCACAGTCAGACTCCACTTTTTTGCAGTTCTTTAACACCTCTGTCATAACTGCTGTCACATCTGCGTCGTCCTCAAACTCAACTTTCATCTTCTGCGGCATAAATGCGACCGTCGCATCTTTTACCCCTGTCGTCTTCTTTGCTACCTCCTCCATTTTTGCTGCGCACGCTGCACAGTCCACCTCAATTTTGTACGTTTTTTTCATATTGATTTCCTCCTTTCATATATTTCCCACAAACTGCCATCCGATGCCATATCAATAAACACCTTTTCATCCGTTGGAAATAAACTTCTTATTATCAGTCTTTTTGTCTCTATGAGCATATCTTATCTCTCCTTTCTGATATTCGTTTCTTCTACTCTTCCAGCACATGCTCCATTCCAATACGGATAATCGCAGAGACATGCTCGTCGGCGATAGAGTAAAAGATACTCTTTCCCTCACGTTTTGTCTTTACGAGCTTACTTTGTTTTAAAAGAGCTAGTTGGTGACTCACTCCCGACTGTGTCATATTTAGCCGCTCTGCAATATCCCCCACACACAGCTCCTCATGATCCATCAGTAACGAAAGAATTGTAAGGCGCGTATAATCTCCAAATATCTTAAACACTGCTGCCAAGTCTTCCATTGTCTCTGTTGTGACTTTTGTATCCATCACACTGTCACCTCCCTTTTCCGTATGTAATTTGTTAGGGTTTTTATTTCTTATATGAACATTTAATCATATATTCATTTATTTGTCAAGAAAAATTTTTGCATAAAAACGTAACAGTTCCTTTTTATCGAACTGTTACGCATCCAATTAAATAAAATTCTTTCTTTTTGATAACAATCAGGAAATCAGAGCTAACATTTCCTCCACATTCTTCTTTCCAAATACAATCGTCTTATCATTTATCACAATACAAGGAACACTCATAACATGATACTTTTCCTTTAATTTCGGATAATGTGACAAGTCAAACATCTCTGCTGTAACTTGTTCTGATATGGCTGCAATTCGTTGTGCTGCCATCACAGATTCAGGACACATCGTACATGTGAGTGAGACTAGAATCTTGATATTTGTCTTTTCTGAAATCGCTGCAATTTGCTCTTGTGTTTGGCGGTCCAATTCCTGTCCAGGTCCTGCTACATTGTACAATGCAATAATAAAAGAATTGAATTCGTGCCCTCCCGGCACCCCATGAAAATAAATTCCACTGCTTTTTCCTGTGCTGTCAAGCACTTCCATCGCCGGCAGATATTCAGACTTTACAACGTCCTCTGACACCTGTTCTGTCCATACAACTTTATCAGTAATACTGACAAGCTCATTTAAAAATCCTTTTATCTCACTGGAAAAAGCACTTTCATCAAGCCATGCACGCACTGTAACGCGCGAAGAAAACTTTGCAAAAATCCCAGTAAGTTGCTGTCGTATTTCGCTGCTAATAAAGCCTTCGCCCTTTGTAAAATACGTCTGTTCATCTTGTTTCTCTAAGGTTTTACTCTGCATTGGTGCCTGATATAAATCTGAAATACCAAGCTTTGTATGAAGCTCCGACACAACACGCTCCAACGAAGTCGCAGCAACCGCACCATCAGAAACTGCTGTCACAACCTGTCTAAGATTTTTAACACACACATCACCCGCTGCAAACACCCCTGCAATGTTGGTTTGCCTGTTTATATCTGTAATTAAATACCCCTGTTCATTTCGTTCCACACAGTCTGTAATCCATTTGGTGTTTGGCACATATCCAGCAAAAACGAAAATTCCAAATGTCTCTCCTTGTGGTGCGTCATATCTCCATTGTGTACCATCTACATTATTTAAAAATATTGCATAGGACAGTGCATGTTCTCCCCCTACTTCCTTTAGCTCTGTATGAAATATTGTTTCTATATTGGGAAAATCTTTTAATTGATCGGATACCATCTTTGCGCAGGTATAGTCAGGTTCACGCACTATCAATGTAACTTTTCTAGCATATTTTGTTAGAAACATCCCCTCTTCCACCGCCGCAAAGCCACCGCCTATTACAAACACGTCCTTTCCAGTAAAAAACTCTCCATCACATGTTGCACAGTATGCAACGCCTCTTCCCTGAAATTCTTTCTCACCCTGAAAACCAAGCTTTCTGGGATTTGCGCCTGGCGCAAGGATAACTCCCAACGCCTCGTAATCTCCCTTGGTAGTGTGCAAAAGTTTTCTATCTTTTTCGAGTTCCATGTCAAGAACTTCCGCAATTACAAATTCCGCGCCAAACCGCTCGGCCTGTATGCGCATATGCTCTGTCAGTTCTTTTCCACCTGCCATCTCCACACCGGGATAGTTGACAATCTCTGAAGTGATGGTAATCTGTCCTCCTATTCCGTTTTTTTCAAGTACAAGCACCCTATATTTGGCTCTTGCTGCATAGATTGCAGCTGACAAACCTGCTGGCCCAGCTCCAACTATAATAACATCATACAATCTATCTTGTGTTTCCATCGACGCACCTATAAAAGACCTACCAAATCAAGACTTGGCTTCAAAGTCTCTGCACCCGGTTGCCATTTTGCTGGACATACTTGGTCGCCATGTTCTGCTACAAACTGTGATGCCTGCACTCGTCGAAACAGTTCTTCTGCATTTCGTCCAACATTTCCTGCAATCACCTCATACGCCACAATTTTACCTTGCGGATTGACAATAAAACTTCCCCGCTCTGCAAGTCCATCCTCCTCAATCAAAACTTCAAATCCCCTTGCAAGAACAGCTGTTGGATCAGCAAGCATTGGATATTGTATCTTCTGAATTGTCTTGGATACATCATGCCATGCTTTATGAACAAAGTGTGTATCACAAGACACACTGTAGATCTCACAACCAATCTTTTTAAATTCTTCATATTTATTAGCAAGATCCTCAAGCTCTGTAGGACATACAAACGTAAAGTCCGCCGGATAGAAAAAAAACACGCTCCACTTACCAAGAACGTCTTTCTTTGTTATCTCCTTAAATTCGTTATTTACAAATGACTGAACTTTGAAATCCACAATTTCACGGTTAATTAATGACATGATAAAAATCCTCCTTCTCTAATAAAAGACTTAAAAAGTCTACATGATACAGAATATAGATTAACCCATTTTTATTAAAACTATACTCTGTAAATAAGAGAGACAAAATTCGTGGTGCGTACACGCACCATGTTCTTCTATCATTTTCTTCATTAGAATACAAATAGACTTTCGGAGGCTTTTTGTACCTGATATTGCAAGAAGATTTTTGTAAGGTGACACAAATTTATGTGGTGTGCATACCGTGGAAAATCTCCCATAAACGTAAGGTGCAAGGAAGCTCTCGAGAGTCCTATTACAACAGAAAGGAGGACCAAAAAATGATAAAATACGACCCATTATGGAAAACACTTAAAAAGAAAAGCATCAGCCAATATCGACTAATTAAAGAGTACGGCGTCGACAAAGCCCAACTCCAACGACTGCGCAAAAATTTGATTGTCAAAACACTTATTCTTAATAAACTCTGCAATATTCTTGACTGCCGCATTGAAGATATCATGGTGTATGTCCCTGATCAAGAGGATTCTTGAATCCTCTTGTAGACATCATTTTCTTCCAAAGCTGCCTGATATATCTTCTTAAAAGCAGTTGGAAGTGCAATTTTGTGTTCCAACTGTCCTTTTGTAACCCACATAAGGTCTTGGTCTATATTAATTGTGTTGCAAGATATCATCCAATAAGTCATATGCCACTCTATATGTGTAAAAATATGTTTTAATTGCTTTCGTCGGCCAGAAGGCTCTTTAACCTCATTCGCCACAAACCCTTTTTCTGCAAGCCATTGACAAACCTGCTCTCTTGTCCATGTTCCTTCCTGATTTGGCAACTCCCACATTCCAGATAAGACTCCTTTTTCTTCTCGTTTACGAAGAGCAATCTTATTCTGAAAAGAAAGAATCAAAACGGTTTTTTGTTCTATTTTACGGACAGATTTCTTTTTTTTCACGGGATATAAAAGTTGTGTTTGACTATGGTACGCCTCACAGAAACCATTTAGTGGACAACTGCTGCACCGCGGCATCCCATTTGGCACACAAACTACTGCTCCAAGCTCCATCAAACTCTGTGTAAAATCTCCTCTTTGCGTTTGAGGATAGCTATCTTCCAAAGCATTTGTAACCTTGTCTCGAAACTTTCCGTCTGTAATATCGTGACTGTCTTTTGTCAATCTAGTAATCACACGCAGCACATTTCCATCTACGGCAGCCTTAGCCTGCTCAAAGGCAATCGATGCAATTGCTCCCGCAGTGTATACGCCAATCCCAGGCAGACCAAGAATCTGATTATACTGTGTTGGAAATTGTCCCTGATAACAGGTACTAATCACCTGTGCTGCTTTTTTAAGATTGCTTGCGCGCGTATAATATCCCAATCCCTCCCACAGCTTAAAAAGTTCTTCATCTGTACAAGCCGCAAGCTGCTCGACCGTCGGAAAGCGCGCCATAAAACGTTCATAATATGGAATTACTGCTTCAACCCTTGTCTGTTGCAACATTATTTCTGACACCCATATTCGATATGGATCTTTGTTCTCCCTCCAGGGCAGCTTTCTACTATTATCGTGATACCACTCCAACAGCGGAATGACAATTTTTTTTAATTGACTGATGTTCATAACACACTCTCCTTACTTCCTTTATAATTCCTCATTTGTCCCGTTTTTACAACCCTATTTTTGTTCTTTATCCCTTAAAATCATTAATATCAGGTTGTAAAAGTGATACGTAACATCATGGAAAGAAGGTTTTCGTTATGCCAAAGCCCAAAACCAGCTCCGGCGAAAAAAATCTGATCAGCAAACGCCTTATTGCGCTGAGAAAAAAGCACTACCTCTCGCAGCGAGACTTATCTAACAAACTTCAACTTGCCGGGTATGACATGGATAAAAATGTAATCACCCGCATAGAGACCAATAAACGGTATGTGACGGATATTGAAATCCGTGCTCTTGCGCATATATTTGGCGTCTCCTGTGATTATTTAATCGAAGGTGACAAGACGGACATAGAGTAGAGGAAATTTCTCTACTCCCGCGCCGGGCGCGGGCTGCTTTCACTGTATCATTCCTTTCCGCGTCCGTGTGCAATCGAGTAGAGAAGATTCATCTTCTCCCTACTCGCACGCCGGACGCGGGCAGCTTTCACTGCATATTTCCTTTCCGCGTCTGTGTGTATAAAAAGAACGCCGCATATCCGGCGTTCTTTTCTCCTACTTGAACAATTACACAGACTATCTTCTGCCAATTTCTGTATCCGCTGTTGTCACTTTGCTGTTATTCTTGATGTAATCTATAATTGCATCAAGCTCTGTAAACGCAAGTCCTACATAGCTGTCTGCTGCACCATAGTAGATAGCGATTCTGCCAGTATCTGAATCATGAATTGTAGCGCATGGGAAACATACATTCGGAACAAATCCTCTCTCCTCATACCACTCCTCTGGTGTCAACAAAAAGTTCTCACAGCGGTATTTTACAATCGAAGGATTGTCAATATCAAGAATTGCACCACCGATTGAATATACATATCCATTGCAAGTACCTGTCACTCCATGATAGAACAATAGCCACCCCTCACTTGTCTCAATTGGTGCCGCACCGCCACCAATCTTTAGGGACTGCCACCACTCATTTCCTTTCCCCATCACATGTCTATGTTTGCCCCAATAAACCAAATCAGGACTTTCACTCACAAAAATATCACCAAACGGTGTATGCCCAGAATCAGAAGGACGACTTAGCATCATAAAATTGCCACCAATCTTTCTTGGAAATAATACTGCATTTCTATTAAATGGAAGGAATGGATTCTCAACACGGATAAAAGTCTTAAAATCAGTTGTCTTTGCGATGCCGATTGCCGCACCATAAAAGTCTTGGCACCAGATAATATAATATATGTCTTCTACCTTCACAAGACGAGGATCATATGCGTATACTGGCATAAAAGGATTTCCTTCTTCGTCGACAAAATTTATCTTGTTCGCATCAAAATCCCAATGAATCGCATCCTCACTGCGTCCTAGATAAATATAGGGCACACCATTTGTCTGCTCGCCACGAAATACCCCAATAAATGCACCTTCATAGGGAATTACTGCACTGTTAAAAATTCTTGCAACACCCTTTACAGGATTTCTCCCAATAATTGGATTTTCATTGTATCTCCAGATGGGGGCATCGGTAATGCCAGATGTCTTCCCCTCTGCTCTGTCCTGCCAAGGCATATTTGGAACTGCCGGACTCATCATTTTTACTTTGCTCATTTTTACTTCCTCCTTATTATTGTTATAGCCTCTTAAAATCTTTCTTACACCTGCTCTTACAAATCAGACATGAAAAGACTTTGAGAGTCTATTGCTTTCTTCTAAAAATTAGTTCTTGTTTAACCATATCATTCATAAGTCGCCGGAATATATGTTTTTATCAATAATATTTAATCCTTGCTGGCGACTTATTTCATAACGGACGTCTGCTCTACAGATTTCACACGAACTCCCATCTACCCGCTTTTGC
>BLMC01000128.1 GCA_011959805.1 Lachnospiraceae bacterium
AGAAAAATGGAGCGCTGCTCCATAGATGATCACTCATCTATTTTGCAACGCCCTCATTTTTCACTCAGTCTATGTAGTAACAAACGCCCTTATCGCACTCAATTTTTCCTTTGCACAAATGCACATATTGATTCACATTTGTATAAACATTGATTAAAGAATCCTCTTTCTTTTTTATCTGATGGCGACGCATTGTCAAACCATTCGCAAGCTGTAAGAGCATATCTGATAATAATTGCATACCATATGCTGCTGTCTGTTTCTGCATAGTTTTTATCGCCTCAAGGGTACTGTCGTGGACAGTATCAAAACCACTCTGATATAAATCTTCCATAAGATTTTCCACATCACACATCAATTGTTGTAACACCGCTTCTTTGCTGGGAATCTCCATCTCCGCCACTCCCTCTCCTAGCACTAATTTTAAATTTCTCGCAGTTCATTCTTTTTAAAAACAGTAATTGGATACATGCGAATCCTACCATCGCACAAATATATTTTTCCAAAAAAATATGGTAAATTATCATTTGTAATTTTTTCTAAATAACGGATTCCTTCCGCCTCATTTTTAGAATAAATAAGTTCTATCACTACCATTTTTCCTCGTTCATCATATAGATTCATAGAAAGCTTTTGTTCTGTTTCCAGAAAAACTGCTGAATCGCAAGATGCTGGTTTTAAAAATACAAGTTTCATCTGTGGTGATTCTGTCAAATAAGAATTATCTGTATCAGAATTATTGTAGACAGATGTATCACTTGTCATAACAGTATCTATATGTTTGTCCACATTAAAAAAATCTTGAAAAATTTGTACAAAATCTTTGTAATACCATTTTCCTAGCATACCTGTTGTCAACATATTTTCGCCTGTTCTCTCTCCCGTCAATTGCCCTTTTGTCTCCTTACTAGAAGATAAGCGACCTCTGTTATCGCACTTCGCATCCACCAAATGAATATATGAAAATGCAAAATTGCGAAAAGGAACCGTCAACCCCCAAGGAGATTCCTGCGAGTGATACTGCGGCGCATAATATGTTACGTTTGCATCATTATCATAAAAAATGGGTCGCGCCTGTGTGAATGTATACCATGTTTTCGTATTCTGTTCTAAAAAATAAACTGTATCTCCCTCATATCCATTCTTACTTATAAAGTGTTCTGTTGCAATGCCAATTAAATCTAATTCGAGTGCAGACATATATTCTGCTCGAAACGCTCCTGCCAACTTTGATACAGCAAATGCATTTTGTGCCTGTTTTAGCAGCATAGTCTGTCGATTAAGTTTGGTAAGTTGATGCATCAAAGTTTGTATTCCAAGTGACGCTACCCGTTTCATATACTTTTGATAGGAATCCTGCAATCGTCTCCAATCATTTTCAAAATTGGGTAATTTTGCATTGTGGCAGATGATTGCCATTCGTTCCATATGGTCCAATGCATCTTGTGATGTTCTGGACAATCCTGTATCTAATAATTCCTCCAAAAATCTTTGCATCTCCAAGGTAACATCTTGCACTTGCTCCATATTATATTCCGTGTCTGCACCTTTCGTCTGCTCTAAATCGTCAATTTGCAGTTGTCCCAAATCCAACTTACACCATAGAACTGCCTCTGCCTTGTGAACACAAAAGTCTTTTTTGTGACAGGTACATGTCGAATACTCCAACGGAAATAAAAGTTTGACACTCATTGACTTGGCTAAGGGTTGTACAATTGCAACACTTGAGTAAGTAATCTGCGGTTTTCTGTTTGCCTTAGCACATCTTACAAATTCTTCCAATTTTCTTGTCCCCAATGCTTTACAAAGCTTTTCCACTGGGTAATCTGCAATCTGCTGTGTCACCTTCTGTATCATTGTACTGCTTGATGATTGGTCATGATCAGTTGATTTCTCAAATTCCTCTGATGTACAATTTGCCAATTCCTGCATGTTTTCTTTATTGGTACTTTCAACTTTTCTTTTAGATGCTGACTCGCTTCCCACTTGTTCCTCTGCAACTATTTCTTTGGAAGTTGGCTTGCTCGACTGGTTTTCATTTACGACTGCTGCCTTCAATGCCAAGATTCCTTGCACAACATGGCGGCATATACTTCTTGACGGACAAGAACAAGTGCTCTCTCCAAGTGGCAATTTAATCTGCACAGTCTCCTCACCGACATGCACTTTTACTTCGTTCTCCTCAAAAACTGTCTTTTGCGAAATCTCACAGGGTATTGTCTCCATGTCTTTATATGCCCGTTTCACAATTCCCTTGTTGGAAATGCCTATTAGATAATCGTCATCAATTTCCTGTAATACTGATTGCCAATCACTCATGTTTTTCCTCCTAAGCCAAAACTTTTGCGATAAATCCCGACAGTTCTTCTGGTGTCATGGCTCCGACTGACGCTCCCATATCCGCAAGTACAGACGCCGCGTTTCTGTCATAATTGGGTACAGCGTCGTGGTCAAGCGCAGGTAACACAATCAATTTTGCACCACTTTCTATAATTCCTTGACTCACTTGATACATTTTGTGATAACCACCACCTTCATAGAGATCTGTCACTAGCACCACCATCGTTCGGTGCGGTGTCTGAATAAGTTGTGTACAGTATGCAAGCGCGCCACTAATATCTGTTCCACCACCAAGCTGCACACTCATAAGTGTCTCAACCGGGTCACTCACATAATCACTCAAATCAACTACATTCGTATCAAAAATCACAAGTTTTGTGTCCAACATTGGAAGGCGCGCAAAAATCCCTGCCATAATAGCACTATGTATCACCGAATCTAGCATCGAACCGCTCTCATCTACACAGACAACCACACGCCACTGATTATACTTTTTCATGCGAGAACTAAAATAGACCTGTTTCAATACCAACTGTTTTGTATCTATGTCATAGTTCTTCAAATTTCTGCGGATTGTCTTTTTCATATCAATATTTCGTATTGACTTTACTGGACTGCTAATATTACGATTTAACCTACCAGAAAAGGATTTTTTTATTTCTTGCTCGAGCTTTTTGGTCAATTCATCCGCCACTTTTCGCACAATCTGGCGCGCAAGCTCTAACACTTCACCCTTCATCATATGTTTAAACTGCATAACCGTTTTTAAAAGTTCCTTATTTGGCTCAAGTTTTCGCAGAACTTCAGGGTCAGTCAGAAGCTCCGTCATCCCGTATTTTTCCAGTGCATGGCGTTCCATAATCTCAACGGTTTTTCGCGGAAAAAGCGTTTTAATTTTCGTGAGCCAATGTGGAATCGTAAGCTGTGAGTCCCCGCTTCCGCCGCGGCGATCCTGACGGATTTCCTGCTCCTCACCATACTCTCTTGAATATAAGTAATCCAGCACATCTTCCATCTCCATCACTTTCAGCTTCTCTCCGCCATCTCCCTCTGAAAATAAAATCTGCTCTGCTGCATATTTTCCCAAGACCAACCGCCACCGATTTAAAATTTCCTGTTCGTCTACCATACGCTCCTGACTCCCTCCTATGCATTATAACAGGCTCTTTTACTGCTTTATCAAATCCTTATTATAATATCTTTTATTCCTCTTTCTACCATTTACTGTAATAAAATACATATAATCCTGATTATTAAAATGCCATCCAATCTCTCGAATCACACCGACTATCTCTGGATGATTGACAGGTGACACTAGCTCACCATTAAAAAATTGAGGAGGATTTTCCAACTTTCTTATCTTATCAGCAGCAATCAAAAGCCCCTCGACAGGATAAACAATATTAACTGTAGTGCTATCTGTACAAGTTTCATATTCAACAACACATTGAAAGAGTTTAGAATCAAAACAGATTCCCCACATTTATTTCATCACTCCTTCTGATTCATTTACCGTATAAAATTATCTAAACTTTATAATCAAACACCACGTAAAACGCTATTTCTATCTCTATATTTTAGCTAACTTCCCAACACATGTCGCACATACATGTCTAATTCTCTACCATAAGTATACCACTCAGGTAATACCTCTGTACGTTCCATTAATTCACGTCCCGTCTTGTGATGTAGACTTGCTGCTTGCTGCGCTATCTTGTCTATCTCAGCAGGCGTAAAATATGCAAATGCCATGCGAAGCTGTGGCAATAATTCCATAAATTCTACCACATCCACTTGCCTCAAAAAAACATCAATTCTCTCAAGCATTTCACGCTCAATTAAAATTAAATCCCGCGCTGTAAAAAACAGTCCTCGAAAAAATACTGCGGTCTTTAACAATTGCTCTTTTGTACCTGTCAAATACCCTTGGCACACCGCACTGACCACCTGCGCATCTTCTCGTCCACCCCCGTAAAGAATACCGTGAATACAACCATTCAAACCCGCATGAATCTGTACATCCTCCTGCATCTGTTGTAGCACTTCATAAAAATCCACACGTTCACTAGCATACTCCTGTCCTTTTCTTCCAGTAATCTGATATAGCAGTTTTAGTGCATTCATCCCCGCATCTAACGTGTCATCGCTCATCCGCGTAATGCTTGGAAGAAGCGTGACTAGCTTTCTAACACCTGTGTGCAAAAGTTCGCCAAACTGCAAATTGGAATTGTAAAGTGTGCCTAATTCCTCCATCATAGTTAACGATTTGAGTGCTTTTGCAATCGAATAAAAATCCATATCCTTCAATATCAGTTCATGCACACGCTCATAAACCATTTCCAATTGGCTAGAAATACCCATCTCAAAAACTTGTGTTAATAACAGCGCTGCGTCGTCCGCTTTCGTATCTTGTAAAAGCAACTCCTGTACAATGCTGACAATTGCTTCCTCTATCGTCGCACCATGCACAGACACATCAATCAGAGCAGCAAATACCTGCGCGCTATACTTGTATTTCCAGATTTCGCGAATTAAATTACGATTTGTTCGCAACTGTAAATTTGGCCCTTTTAACCGCCTTGCAAAATCTGTGTGCAAAAAATTTAACCGATGAAAAAACATACTCATACATCTATGCTTTTTGCTGGAAAAAATGGAGAGCGTCACGTCTTTTTCTAATGTATTATCTGTTCGGATACCAAAGATACCACATTGATTCTGAAAATCCAAAATAATCGGTGGAACATCTGCCATTGTGCAAAGTGCACCGGAACCAGTTCCTGTCATCAAGCGCCGTAAAGCGCGAACTGGCATATCCGACGAAAGATTATACTCGCCTTTAACGTAAGATGTTAACACTGCATCCTGTAACTCGTACACACCAGGCTGCGGCTTTTCACGCAGACTGCTAAGTCCTTGTGCCATCTGCCACGCACAGATTTCATCATATGTGGAAAGTCCACCGTCATCCTTACGCACATTTTTTCCAGTAGTGACAAGAAATTCCAACACTGCTGCCTCATAAGGATTCGATATCTGCTCAACAATTCCTTCCCATATTTTCTGGTAAAAACCTGTGTAGGGCATCCCACTTGCATAACCGTTCAGTGCATCTGCTGATTCCATAGAATAAGGCATCAAATACACACTCTCATCCTGCCCTGGCACATAATGCGTTATACTTTTTGCATGGCAAACAGTTTCCTGCCATTGCGCATCCGATAAACGCTCGCGTAACCCTGATGTATGAAACCCACCTGTAATTACAAGAATACGCTGCATTTTCTGTTGATTGCTTGCCTTCTTTGGGCTATCAGCATCTTCTTGACTTTGCGACAACTCGCATCCGCGCAACACCTGCAATGCAATTCGCGCCGCCATATGCTCCTCTCGCGCAAGACATCCTTCTCTCTGCATCACCTCTTTAGGCGTATTTTCTCGCGCAAGTGCGCAGTAAGTATTTAAGTGTGAAAACCAAAGGTCACTATCCTCATAAATACCATTTATCTCAAAATACTTTTCCCAAAACTCATCAAAATTACGTAGTCCCGTTTTTTCACATAATTTTTCAATGTACTCATTTCGCGCGAGCAGATAATCGTCATTATAGTTGCGCGGCGCCTCTCCATCTGACAGCTTATCCGCTGATGCCGCCAAAATGTCACCGTAGGACAAATCAATAAATGACACTTGTGTCATATTTTTGTCCGCCTCACGCAGCGCAGTTAACTCCGGCGAATAGTCTAAAAAAGGATAATAACACTTATAATGTTGTTGTTCCTGTGATATTTTTTTCGCCTTATCATGATAGGCATAATAGATAGCAAATGGTGCGCGCGTGTCTTTGTGCACCATAACTGGAAGCAGCGCATTTGCATTGTCTGGTCCCTCTACCAAAACTGAGTCTGGCTTCCACTCTGCAAAAATCTTCTTAATATGAAAAGAACATGCCGGACTATGATGACGCACTGGTATTAGCATTATTTCAGCCATTTCCGCGCTTCGTAATATTGTCTCCATAATCCACCCTCTTTATCGCTTTTTGCACGCACAACTGTATTAAAATATCCCTTTACTTTCTCTAAATCCTCCTTGTCTTCCTTAGAGATAGCTCCAACAAGATTTTGAACAAGGCACTCTACATCAAGTTGTTCGTCACCATAATAATACCCTGTAAGCATCGTTTGATAATAGACTGAAACTGCCTCCGCTGTGCTCATCACCGCATTGGGTTTATCAATTCGATGTCCGTAGGAAGAAACACCTTCTCGTAGCTCGTGATATGTAGAAGCCAGAAGCTCTGCCACATCCTCATCCACTTTCATATCTACATGATTTTCCTCGGCAAGCATACTGACCTCATTCAATATAATTTGCTTTTCTAACGACACTTTATTCACTGGCATAACAGTCTCAAAATTAAAACGTCGTTTTAATGCACTACTCATCTCATTGACGCCCTTGTCTCTTGTATTTGCTGTCCCAATCACATTAAAACCAGGACGCGCAAACAAAAAACCCTCGTCACCCAGCTCTGGCACATTCAACACTTTATCACTCAACACACTAATAAGACTATCCTGAATCTCCGCCGGCGTTCTTGTAATTTCTTCAAAACGAGTAAGGATTCCTTTTTCCATTCCTATGTAAAGTGGCGCAGGTACAAGTGCTTCTCTACTTGGCCCTTTCGCAAGCAACAACGCATAATTCCAAGAATATTTAATCATATCCTCTGTTGTTCCGGCTGTTCCCTGTATCGTATTTTTGCTATTTCCGCTGATTGCAGCAGATAAAAGTTCAGAGAGCATTGTCTTTGCCGTTCCCGGCTCACCGACTAACATTAGTCCACGGTTTCCAGCCAATGTAACAATGCAGCGCTCCACAAGCGCGTCATTTCCAAAATACTTTTTCTTGATTGAAATGTTTTTTCGCTTATATTTGATAGGTTTTTCACTCCCTAAAATAAAAGTTCTAACGGCTTTTGGCGACATCTGCCAATTGTCAGGTTTTTTGTTTCCTTGTTCCTCGTCTACCTTTTTTAGCACCTCAAGTTCTTCTTGATAGCGCAACTCTACTGGGGGCTTTATTGTTTCTTGCATTGTTTTGTCCTTTCTAAATATTATACTATTCAGCCATGTCATTATCCATAAGTCGCCTAAATGTGTGTTTTATCAATAATATTTGATGTTTACTGACGAATTATTTCAATAGTTCTCTATCTACTATTATAAACACTATTGATTCTGGTAAGCAAGTAAAATTACATAGAAAACACTATAAACCAGTCACTATTTATCGCATGAGAATTTTATAATTTTCCACTGTACTAACCAAGGACGGTTCATGCAAAACAAAAGGGATAGGCAAAACAGATGCTAATTGCAAAAAATATTTCAGCAAATTTGGATTGAATTCTGTATGTGTTTATAATAAAATAATAATAATATGATACCAGGGTCAAAAGGTCA
>BLMC01000129.1 GCA_011959805.1 Lachnospiraceae bacterium
CGCCCATTGAAGAAAAATCGTTTATTATGTTCTTGTGAATGTCAATCATAATCTAGAGAGAGGAGGAGCTTGCAATGAAAGGTAAGTTATCAAAAGTGGTTGCAAAGGGAACGGTATCCGTTTTGAACACATTTCTGCGTGCTGATGCAAATTCTGCATCATGTGCTATTGCATATCAACCTAAAGCACCAAAAGAATTAGCAAGATACAGGAGACAGAAATGATTGAGAAATGCGCAAATATAATAGCAGATTGGCTGATAAGCTGTAATGTTGTGGAGCAAACAGATAAAGAATTATACAATTATGCTGTATATAGTATTCTTTTATCATTATCTCCATTGGCGTTGGCTATAGGATTTGGAATTTGTATGGGATGCGTCAGGCAAAGTGTCACAATAATTCTGCCTTTTGTTATAATCCGAAAGTTTAGCGGAGGATATCATACAAAACATGCATGGTCGTGTCTGATATGGTCATGCCTGCTATTATTATTGTGCATAATCATGTCATTTTACATCAAATGTGGATTAACAATTGCATTGATTACTGTAGGGTCGGCTGTAAGTCTGATTTGTTTTAGCCCGATTGACAATGAGAACAGGGTGTTAAATCAAGAAGAACATAGTCGTTATAAAAGGATAACAGCTGTGCTAGTAATAACGCTTTTGTTTATGGATACTTTGTTGTTTGTGTTTCAGTTATATACATATTCAATATGTATTTCAATTGGTATCATGTTGTCTGCAAGTTTACAGCTTCCTTGCATTTTCAATCAATTCGTGAAGGATATCGCCAGAATGACCAAATAAATCGTTTGGTCCAAGATGGGTTGAAATTATGGCCGAAATAAAGATAATGAGAAGGAGCATTCATTTCACAGAACAACTATAGAAAAGGTTAGTGTAAAATCAAAATTTTTACCATCCTGATTTGTACGCCCGCAAAAGCAGGCAGATGGAAGTTCGTGTGTAATACAGAATATATAGTAAAAACATGAAAATCGAATGGGAAGTTTTTTGCATTGGAATTATGCATGATAATGTTGCTATCAACGGGAATACTTCCTCATGCAGAAACAAGCGATTTTACTCTGACAGTAAATAATACTGAGTACCAACAGGATAATTTATCGAAAAGGACTTTGAAGAAAGCAGGCGGTTCTAAACATGAAAACAAATGCTATGTACATACAACTAGCTTTCAAGGTACAGGAACAGTTTATGTGCAGTCGATTAAGCTGACTGACAAAGTATTTATTCAAAAGAAGAAATTGCATTAGGCGGCGCTAGTTCTGTAAGTGTAATAAAAAATAAGGAATATAATAAATATGCTCCTTCAAAAGAATACTACTATTTGCAGGGAAGATTTGGAGCATCAGCATCAAGAAATACGCTTAACATAGTTGGATGTTTTACACACCGTAAAGATTGTTTTGGATTTAGTGGAATATCAGAGGTGATTCTCTGATATTCCACTATTTTTAGCAATAAACACAGAGATGTGATCGTTTAAATAAGCAGTTTAAAAACTATGAAGTGCAGGCAATCTATCTGTTGGGTGAAGTACAGCCTAAATATTATTCAAAAAGTTTACTTTTATCAAAATCAACTTGATTTTCTCGTTCTAACCATAAGAAACTTTAAATTTTTCTGCTGTTTCTGCATAATTATGATTATGAAAATGCAATAAAAAGCAATTTCCACTCGTTCCTCAAATGTCGTTTTTCTTCCTTTGGTCATGATGTTTGTACCTTCTGTTGGGAAAGCCTTTAGCTCCTCATGACCATTATACTTCTTTATCCAGATTTGTAACTTGGCTTTTGAACGGATTGCATATCTTTTACAAATGTCATCTTGAGAACCACGTCCTGACAAGTAATCTAACACTACTTGCCGTTTTAATTCTTTGGAATATTTCTTGTTTCTCTTTAACGTGAATACATCTGGCCCTATAGATTTATAATTACGAATTCATTGTTAGACAGATACTGTGCTAACACCAAACATAGATGCAATTAGATGTTGACTTTCTTTTCTATTCAAATACAGATTCACAGCATATATTATCTTCAATGGATACTTTTCTTTTAGACATAAAATATGCTCCCTCCTAAGCAGTAAGTTTTTATTATTTCACTTGTCTACCTACAAGGGAGCATATCATTCAGAGATAACCCATTTCATCATACTAATAAATTAAAAATTTATTATCTTTAGCAAATCGGAGGAATATATCCCATCTGAATAGCCTTTGTTACAGCTTCAACAGATGAAGTAACACCAAGCTTTTCAAATATATGCTGTAAATGATTAGATAAAGTACGCTCGCTAATATACAATGTACTTGCAATTTCTTTTCGTTTCATACCATCGGCTATAAACTGTAAAATTTGTTTTTCGCTGTCGGTTAATTCCTCTAAAAATAATAC
Organism: Lachnospiraceae bacterium; assembly: GCA_011959805.1. Lineage (GTDB taxonomy): Bacteria > Bacillota > Clostridia > Lachnospirales > Lachnospiraceae > COE1. Next base: position 2,431 of record BLMC01000129.1, read on the forward strand.
TTCTTTGTCAAATATAATTGCATTGTGTAATATTTTAGAAAGAAGCGATATTAGTTTTTCAGGTTCAATATTTTTATTGATAAATCCTTTCGCTCCGATTTTCTTTGCTTCACTTCGATATACTGGCAAGTCATAACCCGACAGTATTACAATCTTTTGCTCTGGATGGCAGTTTAATATCTGTTTGGTTAATTCCAGACCATCCTCAGAAGCTATATTCTTCAAATTTATATCCATAAGTATAATGTCTGGTTTTTGGGATTCAATAAAATTGTCTATTTGAGAAATATCATTGATACTATCAAAGGCTTGAATTTCTGAATAATCCGACAATGCAATCTCCAAACTTTTTGAAAATAATGCGTGGTCATCAACTAATAAAATGTTGATAAGAAACATCTCCTTTCATCGGTAATATTACTTGTACGCAAATCCCATGTGGATGGTTATTAGATATTGTTACAGAGCCGTCCATATCATTCACTCGTTCTATAATCATCGCAAGTCCTCGATGTTTTAGCCTATCAGTAGATAAAAGAACCGCTGCATTAGCAGTTCCATTGTCGCTCACATTCAACATGATAATTCCATTATCTTGCATAAGGGTTATCCATGCTTTTTCTCCCACTGAGTGTTTGTAAACATTTACAACAAGTTCTTTTAATAGACGATATACAAAGATATTATATGGCTCAACCAAAAACACTGAGTCTGCACACTCAAAAGAAATGCAGATATTACGATGTGGAAAAGACTCGGAAATATCATCAAGCAAGTTTTGGTAATTTTCCTTTATAGTAAGTTTTGGAAGCAACATAGGATGGTAATTCTGCATTTGCTCGCGAATATAAGTGTTCATATTATCGAGGGTTCCTGTGATAATTTTCTGTATTTCAGGGCGGTCAGCTTTTTTCATCATATTTTTTACAGAAAGCAAGTCTTGAAGAATATCATCGTGAAGAAAGTTTGCAAATTCCAATTTTAACTGTTCTTCCCGCTGTAATTGTTGCAGGGCAAGATGGTATTTGCTTTCCCTGATTATCTTATTTTTCCCCTGCTTAAAATTGAAATCCAAAGCAATATTACAAATATATAAAAAAACAGACAAAACATCCAACATAATAAAAAGCAAAGAATATCCACCGTCTAAAATCAATGCGAGCAAGCTAAAAATAATCGTACCGGAAAATATGAGTAATATTAATTGATGATTATTGAATACAGCAGATAAGGGAAGGCTGTTATGTTCTTTCAGTACAATATTATGGACACTGATCCAAAACAATAGTATAGGAATATATACACCAAAATTCGAAAGGTGTTCAGGAACTTTCATTGTAAAATAATAATAAACAAGAAACAATACTGTAATCATTACAAGGGAAGAAATGATACGCTTCCATTCTGACTTAAAAACAAAAACAACTCTTTTTCTATGATATATCACAATAAAAATGAAACATAACCAACTTGCCGCAAATTGTAAACCATAGAGCAGGAAAAATATTTCGTTTGATATTATTATACCACTAAGAGTACAAATACAAGTTCCAGTTAGGCAGAAACTTATTGATTTCTGAAATTTATATCCACTGTTTTGAAATAAAAACATTAGTATGAATTTAATAGAAACACACCATATTACTGGGCTTAAAGCGAAAAAAATAATATTTGTGATGGAGTTGCCCGAAGCCGCTAAAAGTATATACCAACTTTCCAATGCTAATAAACCACAAAACAGGGAAATAGTTTTATTTTCCCTAATGTTGCAGGAACTTACATAAGTAACATCTATCAACAGAAAAGACGATAAAAATAAGGGAAGGACACCTCTAGTGTTTAAGTGCAAATCTGCATGAATGGTCAATCCAATATAGGCAATGAGCAAAATACAATTTATAAAAAGTAGTAGCTTTAATACTGTATGCTTCATCTTTTGCCCCCTTTCTATTTTCTCCACATATTATACCATCTCTCTACGAACAAATAAAGTGTACGAAATTGCCAAGCGATAATACTCGACAATTTCGTTTAACTTTTATCTCTTTAGAATTGTTTTGCAGCAAGTATGGACAGTCATAGAGTAATATATCATATAAATTATAAATGTCAGAAGAATAGCGACAAACGTAGGAATATACAGAATAAGGCTTTCTTTGAGAATATTCTGCATAACGGCTATCTTGTATACTAATGTTGCAAAGACACAGTCTACCAACCCAAATAAAAACGGAATACTAAAAAAAGATATCGTTTGCTTCTTTATTATTTTTTTAACCTTTTTGTCTGCGTATCCCATTTTTCTTAGGATTTCATAATCAGCCTTTGAATCGTTTATGGCAGAAATATTATTAAAATAAAGTATGCTGCCAGTTGCGATAAAAAATAAGATTACAAGAAATCCAAGCAATAAGAAGGTTGAACTGCTTAGGGAAAATATCTCATGTACCCTATGCGAGCTTCCCTGTAGATAAGGACTAGCATTTAAATATTCCGATAAATCAACATACAAATCTTCATTATCTTTAAGTGACTTTCCATTTATACTCAGGACTCTTGTTTCGGGAGCAAATTCTTCTGTTATTGTATCATATAGGTTGTCACTCACAATCAAAGTACCAATGCTATTCGCAAATGAAATGGGATTATCTAAAGTAGTTGCAATTACTGTTACAGATATTTCTTCATTACCTATAAGCAAAGGATAGATATTGCCTGTTTCGTTATTATTTGAAGCTGACTGATATTTTACTAAAATACACTCACTATCGCTCAACTTGCTAATTTGTTCCAAAGCCTTTTTTCTCCCTTGCGCTTCTAAAAGAGAAATATAGCCTGAATAAGAGATGCATTCAAACCCTGCATTTCGCAGAATTGTTTCATTATCTGAATCACCTTTAGAGTTTCCAACACTATATTCCATAGGAAGTTGCTCGGAAGTAGATGTAATCTTATAAATATTGGTTTGCAGGAATGAGACATCATTTTGTGACAAATGTTTGTTTACAATTTGTTTAATCGCATCTATTTCGCTTTCATTTTCAATTCTACATTCAATTTCTGATGGTGCCATTCGTGACACTGCAGCTATTGGGTAGTATAAAGATAACGCCATAACACTGGAGACGGTCAGCGTCGCTGCCGATAACAGTGTAAGCATGATTAAAGTCTTAGCGTTTGAACACATATGGTATACGAAATTAGGGGAAGTAATAATTTTTGTTTCTGTATAAAATTTTCGTTTATTATTTTTACTTGTCTGTACTGCAAAAGGAAGAAAGCATGCAATAAAAAGCATTGTCCCTAAAACTATAAGTATCAGTGTCAGCATGGCAATAGGGGTATAACCAATCGTAAACCAAACAGATTTTACTCCCCTGAGAATATCCACTGCAAGAATATACCCCGAAATAATAGAGAGGAAGCCAATGATGGCAAGGACAGCATGAAATTTCATTTTTCGTTCCGCACTTTTTTCAAATCTAACTAATCCTATAAGTGATGTTTTAAAAAGAAACCTACTGTTAGATAGTGCCAGTACAATCACGATAGCGAAAATAAAGCCAGCTGTTTTTGCAACGGCATTAATATTGAAAAAAGGTATTTCTGAATTATTGATAGACAAATCCAGTAACTTGGTTATCCCAAAAACAATGCCTTTATGAAAAACGCTACCAAAAATTATTCCTACTATAAAAGCTCCAAAGCAAACTAGCAAATTCTCTATTGTTAGCAACAACAATACCGTGGTTTTTCTATAGCCTAGTAAGGCGTAAACACCAAGTTCTTTCGTCCGTCGACGCAAAAAGAAACGGTTGGAATATGACATATAAAAAATAACAAAAGCCATTAGAAATATAGAAATTACATTACACATAGTTTCAACTCGTCCGTTACCAGATATCTTTTCAAGCATAACCGTATTCATTGAGAATGAAGTAAATGCAAAAAACACAGTAATTACAAATGAAACAGAAATCAGGTAGAGGGCATAAAACGAAAAATTGTTTTTTAGATTTTTAAATGCCATTAATAAATTGTTCATGGATCTTACCCTCCTTATCTTTCCGTATCTAATTTGGCTACTTCCTGTGCAATAGTTTCATAGAATGTTCGTCTATCAACATCCTGCTTAATCAGTTCTCGTAAAATGCTTCCGTCCTTGAAAATTAGAATACGGTCAGCAAAACTTGCGGCATATGCATCATGTGTGACCATCAGTATAGTGGTATGCAATTCTTTATTTGCTTCTTTCAAAGTTTTTAACAGCTCGGTGGCAGAACTTGAGTCTAAGGCGCCTGTCGGCTCATCAGCGAATAAAATGCTCGGTTGTTTTACAATAGCTCTTGCAGCCGATGCACGCTGCCTCTGTCCACCGGACAGCTCGCTTGGATATTTGTCTAATTGAGATGCAATACCAAATCGTTCTGCTAAACTCTGCACCATTTTTTCAATTTTTTTAGGCGGAAGTTTTTGCAAAGTAAGTGGGACAGAGATGTTTTCCCGGATGGTAAGGCTATCAAGCAAGAAGTATTCCTGAAAAATAAATCCGAGATTATCTCTACGGAAGTCCGCTGCACCTGTGTCGCTCAGTTGCTTTAAATTAACACCGTTGATTACAATGCTGCCACTTGTAGGGGTATCAATAGTGGAAAGAACATTAAGCAATGTAGTCTTTCCAGAGCCGGAAGCACCCATAATGGCAATAAATTCACTTTCTGCCACATTGAAAGTTACCTTATTTAAACTTGGTTGCTGCCCTTTAGCATAAATTTTTGTTACCTCATTTGCTTTTAATAATGTTGCCATTTTTAATCTCCTTTTCATTTAATAATTTCATTGTACTTTTTCTGGTTAAAAAACGAATGAGTAAATCAGGCAATTTTTTTGCAGGACTTACTCATTCAAAATTAAGAACTTTGTGTTAAGTTTACAAGTATTGAAAAGTAATTTACTTTACCTTTATCTCTTACTAAAGTTTTAACCTTTTCTTTTGGTGTATAGTGTTTTGTAAGCATCACATTTATAATAATTCCGAATGAGTACCTTGATCAATTATTTCCCCATTTTTCATGACTAGTATTTTATCTGCTTTCTCAATCGTACTTAACCTATGTGCTATAACAATTCTTGTACACTTCATCTCATTTAAATTCTCTTGAATTTCTTTTTCTGTCAAATTATCTAATGCACTAGTTGCTTCATCTAATATTAAAATTGACGGCTTGTTTATTATAGCACGAGCAAAGGCAATTCTTTATCTCTATCCTCCAGATATAATATTTTGTGCATTTTCTGATAATACTGTAGCAAACTGGACCTATGTCAATACTTTGGACAAAAAAAGTCGAAAGATTAT
>BLMC01000130.1 GCA_011959805.1 Lachnospiraceae bacterium
ACCCTCTATGCATAATCCGCACAGATTGTTATAGCACTAGCACATTTTGGCAGAAATGGCATTGCTAACAAGACAATTATATTTTATCATATGCAGAATAAAAATGATAGGGACTTTTTTTGGAAGTATATTGAATTTTTTGTATACTTCACATCAATCTTTTGCTATAATGAGAACAATTGGGAGGTATCCGTATGAAAAAACGAATAATTGCGGTGCTAGTGCCGATTGTTCTCATTTTTATTGTGATTGCAGTGGCGCTGGGAAGTCAGATTTTAAAAAGGTATTCTTACTCTAAGAATAAGGCAGATTTAAAGGAATATTTTCATATTTCGCAGGATGATGAAGTGGCGATTGTACTTCAGGATACACTTGTTGAGGAGAAAGCGCTTCTTCGAGAGAATGTAATTTATTTTCCGCTTTCAACGGTTGAGAAGTATTTTACAGAACGGTTTTATGTCAATAGTGAGGAGCAAGTGTTGTTATTTACAACAGATACAGATATCATACAGATTAATATCGCTTATGACAGTGATGTGATGTATGTGTCCGGCGCTGGTCAAGAGCTTGGATACAAGGCAGCATTCTACGAGGGAGAGACATTGTACATTGCGGCAGATTATGTGAAGCGGTACGCTAATTTTGAGTATCAGGTATTTGATGCACCGCTGCATATGCAAGTGTATACCGAGTGGAGCAGCTATACGGAAGCAGTGCTTTCCAAAAAGACAGCGCTGCGTTATCAAGGTGGTATTAAAAGTGATATTTTGGTGCAGCTTGCTGCGGGAGATGCAGTGACAGTGCTTGAACAGATGGAAAATTGGTCAAAAGTTAAGACAGCGGATGCTTTTATTGGGTATGTGGAAAATAAATTTTTGAAAGATGAAAAGGAAATAGAGCGAATTTGTAATACAGGCTTTCAAGAAATTGTATACAATAATGTTAAAAAGGAAGGAATGATTAACCTTACATTTCATCAGGTGTTTGACGAAGTGGGGGGCGATGCGCTTGCAAATGCACTTGCGCGGACAAAGACGGTTAATGTTGTCTCTCCAACATGGTTTCGTCTAAACAATAATAGCGGTGATTTCGCAAGTATTGCCAATGCATCTTATGTGGCACGAGCACACGATTTGGGCATTGAAGTTTGGGCGTTGATAACAGATGTGGATAGTGTAGACCAGTTTGGAATAGAGATTGATTTTGTGGAACTGCTTTCCTCTTCAGCAAATCGTAGACATTTAATAGAAGGATTAATGGCGCAGGTTGATGGTTATGGACTTGATGGCGTCAATATTGACTTTGAGAAAGTACGCAGTGATTCTGGGATTCATTTTGTACAGTTTTTGCGGGAGCTTTCAATAGAAACGAGAAAGCGCGGTGTTGTCCTTTCGGTGGACAACTATGTGCCGTCAGAGTACACGGCACATTACAATCGCAAGGAGCAAGGAATTGTCGCGGATTATATTATTATTATGGGCTATGATGAGCACTATGTAGGTGGTGGAGCCGCAGGCTCAAATGCATCGATTATGTTTGTGGAAGATGGAATCGTCAACACAAAAGAAGTTGTGCCAGCAGAAAAGATTATCAATGCCATTCCATTTTACACGAGGGTGTGGGAATCAGGACCAGATGGATTAAAAGCGTCAACGCTTACAATGAACGCTCAGGCAGATTGGGTTGCGAGGACCAAAGTGACTCCTACATGGGTGGAGGAGTATTGTCAAAATTATGTGGAGTATCAAGTGGGTGATACCCTCTATCAATGTTGGTTAGAGGATGTGGAGTCGATTCGAGTGAAGTTACAGGTTATGAAGAGTCAAGGAATTAAAGGTGTGGCAAGCTGGAAACTTGGTTTGGAAACTGTGGCAGTATGGGATACGATTGCAGAATATATGGGACAGGCATAAAAGTTAATTAAGGGCCTGAAACTGTGAGAGAAGCAGTTTCAGGCTTTTGATATGTATGAGTGTTCATAGAAAAAGGAGTTAATAAAGCTGGCAATACGTAGCGCATAGATAGAGAAGAAATGTATTTTTTTATTTAATTAGGCATAGGTATCAAAAGGAAATATGTTTGGAAAACTTCCTTGACAATATCGTTTAAAGTCTTTATAATTTTAAAATGCAAATGATTTGCATTTTATATTTTCATTTGTCTAATATTTGTAAAGAGGAGTATCTATTTTAAATGAAAAATTATAGAAATAGGTCTTTTATGGTAGTTTGTCTGTTTATGTACTGCTTTTTTTTGTGTGTTGGCTGTGCAGATAAAAGTGCATTGTACACGGAGGATAATCGCATCCATATTGTTTGCACAACATTTCCGCAGTACGATTGGATAGCAGAGTTGATTCGAGGAAATGAAACGGCGGTTTCCTTGACTTTGCTGATGGATAAAGGTGGAGATTTGCATAATTTTCAGCCGTCGGCACTGGATATTGCGCACGTGTCAAAGTGTGACCTTTTTATTTATGTGGGTGGTGAGTCGGATGTCTGGGTGGATGATCTTCTAAAGGAAGCAGTCAATCCAAAACTATGTGCAATTAATATGATGGAAGTTATTCAAGAACGGCTTGTTGAAGAAGAACATGTAGAAGATAACGAGTATATGTTCGGAATCAAGAAGATAGACAATCATAGTACACAACAGATAGAGCATCATCATGAGCAGGAATACGATGAACATGTTTGGCTTTCTCTTAGGAATGCAGAACTGATTGTAGAGGAGATCGCAGCCAAGTTAACTTTAATTGACAGTGGGAATAGCGATTTATATCAAAGAAATTGTGATCGATATACTGCGGCATTGCGCGCGTTGGATCTTCAGTTTGTGAAGGCGGTTGACAGCGGAAAAAAAGATACTTTGCTCTTTGCAGACCGATTTCCATTCCGTTATTTTGTAGAGGATTATGGTCTAAACTATTATGCTGCATTTAATGGATGTAGTGCAGAGACAGAGGCTAGTTTTGGGACAGTGGCATTTCTTATAGACAAGTTGGATGCATTGCAACTTGATTTTGTGATTGTGCTTGACGGGTCAGATGACCGACTGGCACAGGTAGTAATTGAGAATACGAGGTCGGGGCAGCAGCAAGTTTGTGTATTAAATTCTATGCAATCGGTTTCTAACAAGGAGATAGAAGCAGGACTTTGTTACTTGAATGTGATGGAAGAAAATTTAAAAATGATAAGAAAGCTATTGGAATAATAGGGGGGTAAAGTTATGGCATATATTCAATGTGAGGATTTGATATTGGGTTATGAGGGAACTTATGTCGCGGAACATATTAGCTTTTCCATTGAGCCAGGGGATTATCTGTGCATTGTGGGTGAAAATGGTGCGGGGAAAAGTACATTGATGAAAACTTTACTTGGATTAACGCCGTTGATGGGCGGGGGGATTACCTATGGTGACGGGTTGGAAGCACATGCGATAGGCTATCTTCCACAACAAACTTTTGTGCAAAAAGATTTTCCGGCTTCTGTGTGGGAGATTGTACTGTCGGGGACACTTTCGCAGAGTGGGCGGTGTCCTTTTTTTCAGAAGGCACAAAAACAGCTTGCGGAGAAGAATATGCACCGCATGGATATTTGGGATTTAAAAAAGGAGTGCTATCGCAACCTTTCAGGCGGGCAGCAACAGCGTGTGCTTTTGGCCCGCGCGCTCTGCGCATCTTCTAAACTGTTGGTGCTCGATGAGCCAGTGACAGGGTTGGACCCTAGGGTGACTGTAGAGTTTTATCAGTTGATTAAGACACTAAATCAGGAGGGGTTGACAATTGTTATGGTATCGCACGACATTCATGCCGCGGTAAAATATGCTAGCCATATTCTTCATATAGAGAAGGAGAATTCTTTTATTGGGACAACGCAGGAGTATCGAAAAAGTAATTTCTGGAAAGAATTGGGAGGAGAAAACGTGTGAAGGAATCAATGGGAATAATGGAAACATTGCAATTTTATCTAACATATCCGTTTGTGCGATATGCACTTATTGTTGGGACATTAATCGCACTATGCGCAGCACTGCTTGGTGTGACTTTGGTACTCAAGCGATTTTCCTACATTGGTGATGGTTTATCTCATGTGGCATTTGGCGCTTTGGCGGTGGCGACACTTTTTGATTTTGGCAGCACTTCGGTGGTTGTTATGCCTGTGACAGTTCTTGCAGCAATACTGATTCTCAGGACAGGGCAAAATCCTAGAATTCATGGTGATGCGGCGATTGCTATGCTTTCTGTTGGTTCACTTGCTGTCGGTTATCTAGTGATGAACCTATTTTCTACCTCGGCAAATATTTCAGGGGACGTTTGCAGTACGCTGTTTGGTTCAACCTCGATATTGACGCTGACAAAGGCTGAGGTATGGCTTTGTGTAGTGATGTCAATAGTTGTAGTAGCGGTGTTTGTATTTTTGTATAACCGTATTTTTACAGTTACATTTGACGAGAATTTTGCGCGCGCGACAGGACTAAAAGTCAGTTTATACAATAATCTAATTGCGATTATTACTGCGATTATTATTGTGTTAGCAATGAATTTGGTAGGTTCACTGTTAATCTCGGCGCTGGTAATTTTTCCAGCATTATCAGCGATGCGTGTTATACAAAATTTTAAAGGGGTTGTAATCTATGCTGCAGTGCTGTCTGTGTGTTGTGCGTTGACAGGGATTATACTATCGATTCTCTTTTCTACACCAGTTGGCGCTACAATTGTAGTAGCAGATATTGTTGTCTTTTTTATGAACTGTCTGATTGGAAGGTTAATAAGGTAGAGCGTAATATTATATTTTTAAATAGAATCAATTTGTACCCATGCAATCTTACAAAGGCTTTTTTAGGTGAAAATTATGGTTTATTTATTATTTGTGGAAGTGAAAGTCTTTTTTGGTTGGGATAAAAGCAGTGCTGAAATAAATGTCAGCTTCATATAATAAAGCAATGAGATTTTGTGTATGGGTATATAAAATGAACGCAGATCGCAGTAAAAAAACGACAAAAATTTTGGCACTTCTGTTGGTGTTAGCAATGGTTATGGTGGCAAGGGAATCAGCACAGTTTGTGAGTACCCTTGAGGAACATGCGAGGAGAACTTTTCAAAAAGATGGGGAAGAAATTACGATTGTGGTGGATGCCGGACACGGGGGAATTGATCCAGGAAAGATTGGTGTAAACAATGCCTTAGAAAAAGATATCAATTTGGCAATTGCCCTAAAACTCGAACGCAATCTTAAAGAAAACGGCATTAATGTCGTTATGACTAGAACAGATGATAATGGATTGTACAAGGAGAATGATACCAACAAAAAAGTTCGTGATATGAAAAACCGTCTGAATATTATAGAGGAGGCGAAACCAACATTAGCAGTTAGTATTCATCAAAATAGCTATCCAGATCCTTCTGTAAGTGGGGTTCAGGTGTTTTATTATAAAGATTCCATCAAAAGTAAAGAGGCAGCAGAGATTATGCAGACACAGTTGATTAAAAGTCTAAAACCAATAAAGGAGCGCGTAGCAAAGGACAACGGTAGCTATTATCTGCTGAAGAAAACATCAGTTCCAATTGTGATTGTGGAGTATTGTGTTTCAGACAGACGAACCAGTTTATAATTACAATCTTTTATGTGAAACATAGAAATTCTTAGACTGCGTATTTTGCAGGCTTAGAATTTCTTTTCACATTTATCAGCTTATTTTTCGACAGGAATGCTGATTTTCAGGCATTCCTATTTTATGTACACGGACACAGAAAGGAATTATGCAGCTAAAGCTGCTCGTGTCCGGCGCGCGAGTAGGGGAAAAGTTTTCCCCTACTCGATTTCATCAAATAAATCCTTTGACTTCCAAGTGATTTCAATGGAATCAGGGGAATTTACAACGACTTTGTTTACAAATAAATCCACGGCGTTCTGAGTTAGAGTTTCCAGTCTGGTTATTTCCAGGAGCGACTCTGACTCATTTTTTCTCTGTGCAGATTCTATAGCGTATAACTTTTCTTCTATTTCACTCCTTTCCAAGTCAAGCTCATTGCTAGCAGATGAAATAGCATTTTTTTGCTTGACAAATTGTTCCTTGCTTATGTCCCCTGATCTGTATTCTTCATAGAGGCGGGGAACTTTACCTTTATTCTGCTCCAATAGCCGTGAAATTGTCCGCAGTCTGCCTTGGAGTCGTTCCTTGTCTGATTTGGGCAACGATATCTGTTTATCCAAAATCAGCTGAACCTGAACCTGTAGCGGACGTAGCACTTGTTCCTTTAGAAATTCATCTTTTATGGAATGCAGATTGCATGTACCTCCGCCTGAAGATCTTGCATGAGGGCAGTAATAAATCGCATCAATACGGGAATGGCGTGTATGTACTTCATGCTTCAGCTTGCATCCACAATGGCCGCAGTAAACCTTCTGGTAAAACAGGTTTTCATTTTTTTTCCGGTTTTCAGTACGAACGGTCTTGCGATTATAGATAATAGTAGCTGCCTGAAGGAATGTATCCCTATCAATAATAGCTTCGTGGGTATCCCTGACAACCACATGATCCTCTGGTTTCTGACGTTTGAATTTTCTACTGCCCACGCCTTTAACCTGGACACGGTTGTTGACAGTCGCTCCCGTCATTGTTTCATCCAGCAGAATTTTTGTAATCTGTACAGGCTTCCAAAACCCCGACATCAGTTGATCTTCGGTGAAGCCACCACATTGAAAACCATAGAGTTTGTGCAATCTCTGTGCAGGGGTAGGAATAAGAAGTTTATTTAACCATTGTGCAATCTTAACCGGCTTCCATCCGGAAAGCGTTAGGTGAAATATGTCTTTTACAACTTCTGCAGATTCAGGATCAACCTCCAGTTTGTGCCTGTCAGCGGGAGAAATAATATATCCATATGGCGGTTTTGCTGCTACAAAGTCTCCACGTTTCTGCTGTATCCTCTTAATGCTCTTTACTTTGGCAGACAAATCTTTGCTGTAATAGTCATAAAAAACATTTTTGAACGCCATTTCAAGTCCGGGCGTATTACCAACATATTCTGAACTGTCAAAGGCATCATTGATGGCTATGAAGCGTATTCCAATTAAAGGGAAAACCTGCTCTATATAACAGCCTGTTTCGATATAGTTCCGCCCAAGCCGTGACATGTCTTTTACGATAATAGCACCTATCCTACCCTCAGATACCAGTTGAAAGATTTCCTGAATTGCTGGCCGTTCAAAATTAGTACCAGAATAACCGTCATCCAGAAACTCTCTTATGTTCATCTGCTTCAGCTCCGGCTTTGATTCAATATAGCTGTGTATCAGCCGCCGCTGTGCGCTGATGCTGGTGCTTTCATCCTTCAGGACATTTTGTTTCAAGTCAAAATCTTCATCGGATACCCTCAGATAGCAGGCAAGGATATTGTCTCCCATAAAATTTTCAGAAGAATAATTGCTTTTCATTGCATCACCCCGCTTTCCCGGAACTTGAGTATAGGTTCTATTTCATCCCGATATTTGAAGACAATTTCAAGTGTTTTGGAATCGTAGACATAAATTTTGTCAACTAACCTATGTAAAAGATCCTTTGACAAGAAATCGCCTTCATAAAATTCCAATAGAAGCCGGATGTATGGGTTATGTGGGAAAAAGCGCACTTTCAAGTGTTCAAGGATGGATTTTAATTCTGCCAGACAGTTTTCTGATGAAAGCCTTTCCAGTCTGTATTCTTCCTTTTGCGCAAGATATTTTTCACGGGCAAG
>BLMC01000131.1 GCA_011959805.1 Lachnospiraceae bacterium
CGTCAAAATAGATTAATTTATGTTGTGTTTTATGTCTAATATGTACATCTATATTCGTATTGTGTGCTCGAGCAATATTCTACTTGCTTTTTCTGTCGAAAAACTTTATACTGATGATAATATATTAGATATAGAATGACTTCTCTACGGACAGTGCGCAACTTATTGGTATCGGTGGCGGGATTCAATCCTCCATCTGAGTCTCTGGCGGATCGCAAAAACGCGCAGAAGAATGTATCATGATATGCGCTTCACAGCTGAAACGCTAACGGCGTTCTTGAATATAATTGTATCCATCAAACGTTGAAACTACAAAAGAAACAAATTGATGAAAAAAATAATGTCTGAACCAAGACAAACAAATTGCCAATCATATAACAACACATCATTGGAGGACTATACTATGGCAACCATAAAAGAAATCGCTGCACTTGCTGGTGTTTCTCGTGGGACTGTTGACCGCGTACTTAACAATCGGGGCGCTGTCAATCCTATCACCGCCGAAAAAGTAAAAGAAATCGCAAAGGCACTTGACTATAAGCCAAATAAAGCTGGGCTGGTGCTTGCCGCCCAAAAAAAGAAGGTAAAGCTTGGCGTTATTCTCTTTTCGACAGACAATCCTTTTTTTGCTGATGTGTTGAAAGGAGTAAATGAAAAAGCGCAAGACTTGGCTGGATATAACTGTTCTGTCCTTGTCAAACAAATCCCTATCAATGTAGATGCGCAACTGCGCGCAATTGACGAACTACTCCGGGAGGAAGTAAGTGGAATTGCCCTTGCTCCACAAAATGATGAACGTATCCGTCTGCGCATCAACGCACTTTGCGAACAAGGGATTCCTGTTGTAACTTTAAATACTGATATTGAAAATTCCAAGCGCATCGCCTATGTTGGAAGCAACTACACCAAAAGCGGCAAAACTGCTGCTGGTCTGTTAAGGTTAATGACACATAATATCGTTCAAATAGGAATTATTACTGGTTCTTCAGATATCCTCTGTCACACTGAACGTATCGCTGGATTTACTGAAGCCTTGAGACCATATCAAAAACAGATGCACATCGTATCGATTGTTGAGACACAAGACGATGAAATTGAAAGTTATGAACAAACTTCGCGTCTCCTAAAAGAACATCCTGAAATTAATGCGCTCTTTTTTGCGGCCGGAGGTGTGTACGGTGGCTGTCGTGCGATAGACTCCCTTGGCCTAGCTGGACGGTTACGCACAATTGCCTATGACAAAGCTGACACCACAGAGCATTTTCTACAAAGAGGAATTTTATCCGCAGTCATCTGCCAGCAACCGCGCATTCAGGGACAGAAACCGCTTGAACTGCTTTTTAATTATCTTACTTCTGGAGAGTCCCCTGACAAAGAATGCTATTACACAGCCGTTGATATTCGTATCTTAGAAAATATTTAAAAACATTGTTCTACTTCCATTCTATTATTTTCATGTCATTGTCCTCAGCGGGCTCATACCCCATAATCCAATTCGGAATCTCACAGCATTTACAAAGTTGAATTACATGTGAAATCAGTCTGTTGAGATTCTCTTTCAATGCATTTGGTTCCAGAGAACGCAATTGTTCTTCTGGAAAATTCAGCGTAAGTTCTACTTCTTTTTGGTCGCTGCTAATTAAAATCAAAACATCTCTTAATTCAATCCCCATTTGAACCTTTTTAAGATAAAGAGTACATGTCCCACATACCTTAAAATAAATCTCCAAACTTTTTATCTCAGCATAAGTAATATTCTTGTTATTCTCCTTGTCAAAAAAATAGGAGGATATAATATCTGTTTTATCGAATATCATATATCCTCCAACAATATGATCCAAATAACTTTTATTGACGTTTTTTAAGATTATCTCCAAATACTCGATACTATCATCTCCCGTATTCTATACACTATCTCAGATTTGTATCTGATCTCGAACTCCTACTCTTTTTCAGTATTTTAAAATTATTTTAGAACAATTTCAAGAAGATTATTTCTTTAAATTAGACTTTTGCAATCTTTTTGATAGCGTCAGTTTAAGAAATTTTTATCTTTGTCAGCAAAGATTTTCACTTTTATCAATGCGTGGTAAAACAATACAATTTTATCTTAGTGGGTGTACAATCTTCGACTAAGATAACCTCGCAAAATTGCCGACATGTAAATTAGCTTTATATTCGCTGGACACACATCGCAGCAAGACATTCTTAAATTTTATATCATATCCATCATTGAACGCAACAACATAATATGATATTGCTCATCTTGTATAATTCGTTCCAGCAGTGCAGTCACATACTTGTCTTGAATCATTCTAATATGCATATTATATTGGTTGATTGCCGCCTGTTCACTCTCCAAATCCGCCTGCAACATTTCTCCAATCTTTTCTGGTAAAGTTAGGCACTGTGGAGACCACATCCATTGTCGTCCTCCAGACTGTCTGGTAATAAAACTGATGTTTCCTCCTAGCAGTGCAACCAGCTCTCCCAATTTCTGCATATGCATCATCTCCGCCATTGCCATTCCAAGAATCGTTTTGCTCATTGGACAGCGCTCACAGAACATGCGATTCTCATTGTTAAGATACTGCATAATTGCAGACATCTCAGATACCATTCCACAATAACTAATGCTGATTAAGTCTGCATATACCTGATTCTTTTCGCGCACCTGAACTGGTGGATAAGGCAAATCCATCATTGCTGGTTTGACTCCTGAAAAATCACAGGTACTTACGATTCTTTTCTCAATCTCATCCATAAATAACACACCTTAATTTGCACAATAATCCTTAATATCCAATATATTAAATAAACTACCTCTCCATGCATCCTTTTTCGCAATACATTTTTTCAATCTCTTTGCACTTAATCTTACATAAAGATTTATTGCTTACTATATGCAAATTTACAAACTGACCCTTTATATTTTCTAAAAATTGTATCTTTTCATACTGACACTTTTTATATATAGTGTGGTTATTCGTTTATTTAGCTCTTATTTGCCTACTTTGACGGGCACTCAAATCAGGAAGGTGAAATCTCTAATTTCAAACAAACCGCGAAAGGATATTTTAAATAATGAAAAAAATAGCACTCATCAATGACTTGTCTGGTTTTGGAAAATGCTCGCTAACTGCGGCAATTCCTGTAATCTCTATTCTTGGCATACAGGCATGCCCTCTGCCAACTGCTGTTCTATCTGCACAGACAGGTTTTTCCAGTTATTATTGTGATGATTTTACAGACAGAATGAACTACTTTACAGATGAATGGAAACAGATGCAAGAATCGTTTGATGGTATTTATTCTGGCTATCTTGGAAGTGCCACACAAATGCACAATGTTCTCTATTTCCTAGAAAATTTTCATACAGATAACACACTTTATCTTGCAGACCCTGTTATGGGCGACAACGGGCAACGTATTCGCATCTTTACAGATGAACTTTTAGACTGTATGAAAGAATTGACTCGACACGCCAGTATTATTACTCCAAATCTAACAGAACTATGTCTACTTGCTGGTATTGACTATGCTTCTTTAATAAAACATGCCTTTGATACAGATTATTTATCTTATGTGGAAGATACCGCTCGAAAACTCCTTCCGCGAGCACAGACAAATCAGACAATTGTTATTACTGGTATTGTGCGCAAACAAGCAGAATGCGCCTTTGTGGGAAATCTTGCAGTCACAGCAGAACACCACTACTACTTAGAAACCCCCTATCATGGAGAAAGTTTTTCAGGGACTGGCGACTTGTTTGCCTCTGTCATAATAGGAAGCCTTGTCAATGGACACACGATTGAAAATGCAATGGAAAAAGCAGTTCATTTTTTAGCTCCTGCTATCGAAGAAGCTTCTCAAGATAATATTCCTAAAAATCATGGTATTTGTTTTGAGAAATACTTGCATTTATTATTGTAATATTTTAATCAGAAAGGAAATTCATCCATGACATCACACACATTGCCTAGAACGAGAAAAAAGGAAGAAAAAAGAGAAAACAAACTAAAATATCTGACAGTCACAGGACTTATGACAGCGATGATTACTGTTATGACAGCTTATATTTGCCATATTCCAACAGGCATCAATGGAGGATATATTCATTTTGGTGACTCTGTTATCTACCTTGCCGCAACATTACTTCCTACCCCTTATGCACTGGCAGCGGCAGCTATCGGCGGACTACTTGCCGACCTGTTAACCTCTCCTATATGGGCACCTGCTACAATCCTTATTAAAATGATAATCGCACTTCCTTTTACTTGTAAATCAAGAAAGATTATCACACCCCGAAATATCGCCGCCTCCATCATTGCATATTTTATTTCAAGTATTGGTTACTTTTTTGCAGAATCTTTGCTCTTTGGCACACAAACCGCGCTGATTTCTTCTATGTCTGGCAGTTTGATACAATCCGGTGGGAGCGCAATCTTTTTTATTCTATTCGGAATTGCGTTTGACAAGACCCATATCAAAACAAGATTGATATCAGGAATTGTAGAAGAATAAATTTAAGAAAGGACAATTCACTATGGCTGAAATTTTGTACACTTACAAAAACCAAGTTTACGCCAACATTACAAACCGTTGTGATTGTAATTGCACTTTTTGCGTCCGCTCATCAAAAGCTTCTGTTGGTGATGCTGAAACTCTATGGCACAAAGCGGAACCGACACTCGAAGAAATCAAAAAGGCAATTGATAACTTTAACTTTACTGATTATAAAGAACTCGTGTATTGCGGCTATGGAGAGCCTACTTGTGCACTTGATAATCTCCTTGCAAGCGCAGCTTATGTCAAGCAAAAGCACGCTATCTCCATCCGCTTAAATACAAACGGACTTGGTAATCTCTACCATAACCAAAATATTGTGCCCGCACTTGCCGCAGTCATTGACAGTATCTCCATCAGTTTAAATGCACCTACCGCAGAAAAATATGAATCTATCACAAGACCGCAATTTAAAAATGCATATCCGGCACTGCTAGAATTTGCCTCTCTGTGTCAGAAAGTATTTCACCATACACAATTCTCCATTGTTGATGTACTATCTGCTGATGAGATTGCTGCCTGCCAAAAAATTGCCGATGAAAAAGGCATTTCTCTAAAAATTAGGAAATACGCTTAAAAAATCTTGTTTGCTTTTATGGACGCAAACTCCCATCTGCCCGCTTTAGCGGCGTACAAATCAGGATGGTGAAATCTTTGATTTCACAGTAACTCCCATCTGCCCGCTTTGGCGGGCATGCAAATCAGGAGGTGTGAAATTTTAATTTCACAGTATTTTTACAAAAATATTCATTAATATGCCTTTGCTTACATTCTACTCCAAAGATAACTATATGCTTGTGTCCTTGCTGCAAAACGCGCTGTCTTTAACAATTCTTTGAGTTCTGCTTTGGTATACCATCCTGGTTCAATTTCTTCTACCGTGGAGGTACTTGGTTTAAAATTTCCTCGTGCCTTCCCTACCACACAGACATTAATCTCATTGCTAAAACCAACTGCACTATAACTTGCTCCAATAAAATCGTCAATTTCATACAGTTCCAGTCCTGTTTCCTCCCGTAACTCGCGCTTAGCACTCTCACAAGGTTCCTCCCCCGCATCAATCAGTCCTGCTGGAAAATTATAAACCCAATCGCCAACTGCCAGGCGAAACTCTTTATTGAGGAGCAGTTTTTCACCGCTCTCATCCGTTGCAATAATGACAACGGAATCTGGTTTGCTGCCATTTAATGCCTCAATGGAATCCAATGCCTTATTGCGGCTGATAATCTCATATATTTTCTCTTGATGATCTACTGTTTCATACGCAATATCATAACGTGTAATAAACTTTCCTTCTTCTTTTTTTGTGATTGCCTTAAATTGCATTTTAATCCTCCATACCGCCTTTGGCGGCTCAAATAAACTGTGTGAAATTTTAATTTCACACTAACTCCCATCTGCCCGCTTTAGCGGGCACTCAAATCAGGAGGTGTGAAATTTTAATTTCACACTAATTTCTCTCCTATTTTTATTTGTTTTCACTAAGTATTTTTTATAAGTATTTCTTAATAGTTCCTTGTTCTACTACTTTTTTCCCCAGTAGCGTTATTGCCTGTCGTGGACAAATATTAACGCAGCAATAACACATTGTACACTGATTTGATGCCTTTGCAGTATTTTGCTCAATATGTATATTTTTCATCGGACATTGTGTTGCACATTTTCCACAGCCAACACACTTTTGCGCATCTATTTTTAGCTTATCTGTATAGTATTTTGTTTTATTATAAAAATACAGACGTTGCCCAAACAATCCTACCATATGGTAGCAAAAACCAATTCCTTCCTGTGGCGGTTTTCCATATTTGAGATTTTGCACTGCCTTGTCAATTTTTTGCTCTGCTGCCTGAACCAGCGCTTTATTTCTTTCTAGCGAACGTTTCAAAACCTTTTCATCTGCAATACTATCTGGCATTTTCAGATGTAATCCTCCCTCAATCTGCGCACCATATTTTTGTAGTCTACGCGCAAGAATACCAGCACCATCTCCGCTAAATAGCCCCATTGTCGCAATCACAAAAATATGTTTTCCCCGCCATAAACGCTGATTTTTATCCACAAAGTCTTTTAATATTTTTGGAATATTACTAAACTGTACAGGATAACTAAATATTATTTTTTCATTGTTCTCTATGAAATAAGCAATATTTTCATCTGTCAAAGCACATATATCTGCTGTTTTATCATATTTTTTCAAGAAAATATCTAAAACATATCGAGAATTTCCTGTTCCAGTAAAATAAATTCCTAACATCTTCTATCTCCAACCAAGTACACATAGTTCCTC
Organism: Lachnospiraceae bacterium; assembly: GCA_011959805.1. Classification (GTDB taxonomy): domain Bacteria; phylum Bacillota; class Clostridia; order Lachnospirales; family Lachnospiraceae; genus COE1. The sequence goes on from BLMC01000131.1 coordinate 6,854, forward strand.
TAAAAGTCAATCTTTATCAGCCAATGATATAAAGAAAATTTTATATTTAAAATTTCTAATTATTATAACATATCTCTAAAAATATAGATACTAATTTTTAAGAAACATCAAGCTTTCATTAAAGTAGGAAAGATTTGTTTATTTTGTGATATATTCCCTGTGTACAGAGTTACGCAAAAGACCATGTAAAATCAAAAATGCTTTTACATGGTCTTTTACTTTTATATTCTTTTTACTGTAATATAGTTTATCTCAATCAGAAAAAAACTTTTACTTCTATCATTGGCAAGAAAAATGTAATTTTGTCTCACACCGCAGTAAGAGTGTCAATAGTATTCTTGAATCTTTTAAAACTTCCATCTTAGTTATTATGGTCTATCTTAAAAGATTCTTCCTCTGTTATAGATTCTGTCTCTGTTTCAGTAGATTCTTCCTCTGTTGTAGATTCTGTCTCTGTCTCAAAAGATTCTTCCTCTGTTGTAGATTCTGTCTCTGTTTCAGTAGATTCTTCCTCTGTTTTGGATTCTGTCTCAGATGATTCTTCCTCTGTTTTGGATTCTATCTCAAATGATTCTTCCTCTATTGTAGATTCTGTCTCAGATGATTCTTCCTCACTTGTTGTATCTGTTTCCGAATTAGATTCCTCTTCTTCTGAATCTAGCTGTTTGTCTTGGGTGTTGGTTTCTTCTGAATTGGATTCCTCTTCCTTATTTTCAAGCGGGGTAATTATTTGGTCTGTATCTGTTTCCT
>BLMC01000132.1 GCA_011959805.1 Lachnospiraceae bacterium
ACTTTGTAATCCCTTGTATCTTGTATAATATTTAGAACTGTACCATCGCCATATTTAACATGGCATACTCGATCACCTATCGCATAGTCAAGGACCTCCGCCTTCAATGTAGGTGCCCCTTTGGTAAGCCCCTCCAACGATCTTGCAATATATGGCTTATTTGCTGCAGGAGTCTCCTTCTTCTTCACAATAGCTTTTGGACGTGAAGTCAATATTTGCGATAAATCTTTCTTCGCAGTAGGCACAACACTACTGTGTTGATTTTGTTTTGATACTTCTCTAGGTATAACAGCTTTTGCTGTACTTGTCTGCCGCCGCGAAGGTTTCACTATCTGTTCTGCTGCCTCCCAATTATTGTGCGGTTTATCAAACACAGTGTCACTCAATGATTCGCGCTCTCCTGAAAATTTGGAGGTTTCTCTAGTTCTTCCAAAGGAAATGGGGTTTGCACCAAAAAAGTCTTTCTCTGCATAAGTATGGTTTACACCAGAAATTTTACTGTCAAGAAGCTTATCTGGTATTTCTGTTACAAAACGACTAACTGTATTGTATTGTGTCTCACCTCTAATCATACGAGCCTTTGCATAAGTAATGGTTAAATCCTCCTTCGCACGTGTAATACCCACATATGCAAGCCGCCGTTCCTCCTCAATCTCTTCAGGATCATCTGAAGTAATTGTCATATAGCTTGGAAAGATACCATCCTCTAATCCAGATAAATATACACTAGAAAATTCAAGTCCTTTTGCACTGTGCAATGTCATTAACAACACACGATTGTCATCCTTAGCTACAGCGTCAATATCCGCCACAAGTGCTACTTCTTCAAGAAATGCAGAAAGAGTAACCTCCTCACCAAGATTTTCTCGCTCCATTTCAAAACTGACTAATTTTGTAATAAATTCATCAATATTGTCAATTCTGTCTCTTGCATCTTCCTCATCCGATTCCTCTAATTCCCGCACATATCCTGTCGTTTCTATAACATCTGTTATCAAATCTTCTAAAGAACTATATTGTAATTTTGTCCGAAACATACGAATCATTGTTGCAAAATCGCGAAGCTTATCCGCAGATTTGCTCTTTCCCAATGTTGGTATTTCATCTACCTGAAGCAATGCCTCATAAAAACTTAATCCCTTCTGGTCTGCATATTCCTGAATTTTCGTAATACTCGATGCTCCTATTCCACGTCTTGGTACATTAATGATTCGCTTTACTGCCAAGTCATCCTTTCCATTATCAATTGTCTTTAAATAAGCCAAAATATCCTTAATTTCCTTTCGTGCATAGAAATTAACACCGCCAACCACATTATAAGGAATATTTAATGCGATAAAACTCTCTTCAAGAAGACGCGACTGTGCATTGGTCCGATAAAGAACTGCGCACTCCCTATAATCATTTACAAGTTCTCGTTTTTTACGTTTAATATCACCTGCTATGTATTCAGCTTCCTGATAAGCATTGTCAAAAGCTCTAAAATGTATTCGATTCCCTGCACCTTTGTCTGTCCAAAGGGCCTTAGATTTTCTTCTAATATTGTTCTCAATCACTGCGTTTGCAGAATCTAAAATATTTTGTGTAGAACGATAATTTTGTTCTAGTTTAATCACAGTTGCATCTGGATAAACCTCTTCAAAATCAAGGATATTTCTAATATTCGCTCCACGAAATTTATAGATTGACTGGTCATCATCTCCTACAACACATAAATTTCTATCTCGCTGCGCTAACAGTCGTATCAATTCAAACTGTGCTGTATTCGTATCCTGATACTCATCAATCATAATATACCGAAAACGGTTTTGATAATTTTCAAGGATTTCTGGACAACACTTAAAAAGTTCCACTGTCTTTCCAATTAAATCATCAAAATCCAAGGCATTATTCTTTTTCAAAGTCAATTGATATTCTGTATATGCTGCTGATATCTTTTTCTTGAGATAATCACCCGCAGCCGACATCTCATACTCTGTGACAGATATCAGATTGTCCTTGGCATTAGAAATTGCATTTAAAATTGTTCTTTCCTTAAGCATTTTCGTATCAATTTGAAGTTTTTTGCACACATCTTTCATTACACTTTTCGCATCATCTGCATCATAAATTGTAAAACTATTATCAAAACCTAGCTTGTCAATATACCTTCTAAGAATGCGCACGCATGTCGAATGAAATGTTGACACCCAGATACTTTCTGCACCATATCCCACAGTTTCATTCACTCGATCTCGCATTTCTTCCGCCGCTTTGTTTGTAAATGTAATCGCCAGAATATTCCAAGGATTTATTCCTACGCTATCAATCAAATATGCAATCCGCTTTGTAAGCACACTTGTCTTACCGCTGCCTGCGCCTGCAAGGATCAACACAGGACCTTCTGTGGTAAATACTCCTTTTTTCTGTTGTTCATTTAATGTATCATAAAGTCCCATTTTCTTAATCCTCTCCTAATAAAACTCTTTTAAAAATAAAGTAATATGGCAATTATACCATTGAATGCTTCTTGTTTCAATGATTTTCTGGGGGAATCACCCTTATCTACTTTATCGCATATAATAATGAAAACATTCTTAGAGGATTCCTATGAAAAAGTCCAAACCACTCTCAATACTTTTGACAATTATTTTAATGCTTTCTACACTTGCAAGTGGATGCGCCCAGAAAACAGATTCCGCTGGACAGGCAAAAAAGGTAACACTAAACGAAGTCGCACACTCTATTTTCTACGCACCAATGTATGTTGCCATCGAGGAAGGTTATTTTGCGGCAGAAGGCCTCGATCTCGAGTTGGTCACTGGATATGGTGCAGATAAAACGATGACAGCACTACTCACTGGTGAAGCGGATATTGGTTTTATGGGCAGTGAGGCATCTATCTATACCTATCTGCAAGGTGCACAAGATTATGCAGTAAATTTTGCGCAACTAACACAACGTGCTGGTAATTTCCTAGTAAGCCGTACTCCTATCGACAACTTCAATTGGAATATGATAAAAGGTACCTATGTTCTTGGCGGTCGCAAGGGCGGTATGCCACAGATGGTCTTTGAATACATTCTCAAAATGAATCAAATTGATCCAGAAACGGATCTCACAATCGATACAAGTATTGATTTTGGCTCTACTGCGGCTGCTTTTGCTGGCGCAAAAGAAGGTGATGCTGGATTTGCTGACTTTACTGTCGAGTTTGAACCCCACGCTACTTCCTTAGAAACACAACAAAAAGGCTATATTGTTGCCTCTCTTGGGGTTGACTCTGGCTATGTGCCTTACACCGCATTTAGCGCTAGAAAGAGCTATATTGATGAGAACCCCGATGTACTTCTTTCCTTTACCAAAGCACTCCAAAAAGGTATGAACTATGTTGCAAATCATTCTGCCGATGAAATAGCAACCGTTATTAAACCTCAGTTTCCTGAGACAGAACTTGATACAATCACTACTATCGTAACCCGTTATCAGACACAAGATACTTGGAAAAAAGATTTAATCTTCACAGAAGAAAGCTTTACCTTACTGCAAAATATTTTGATAGAAGCTGGTGAAATTGAAAACTATGTGCCATATAAAGATTTAGTAACATCCACATTTGCAGAACAAGCTCAATAAAAATCACTAGACACTTATCAGCTTTAGTATCTATACAATCAAGAGGAAGACTTTCCTTACTTGCTGCACCACCGATACATCATATAATGGCATTTCCCTCTCTGCCTCAACGTGCGCACAAAATAAAAGGACAGAATATTCTGTCCTTTTATCCTACACATAACATCATATTTTTCTCTGTTCTAACTCCAAATAAACCTACACCACAAACAGAAATATGATAAATTCCCTGTTGATTTAGATCATATCTCCCAGAAAGATTTATAGTATATTGACCAGATTCACAGATATCACCTGTAGCATTCATCAACCCAACTGCCTTATAAATGTCTTCCTGTGATGCGCCCAATGGCAAACGTAGCACTTCATCTGTATTTTTATCTGTCAGATATAATGTTGGTCGGACTTGATTCCATGGATTCTTAGGGTCCGTATCAGTTGGGTCCCAATTTTTCATCGAATTGTCCTCTGAGATTTTTAATTCTGTAGGTTTTCCAAGCGGTCCTGGGTTTTCAAGGTCATCGTATACAACAACCTGTGTACCAGGCTTACAGTTATCATAAATCCACTTTGCATCTGCACATGCAAGTCTTACGCAGCCAAGTGATGCTGGCTCCCCAAGTAAGTTAAATTGCTCCCATTCCATATTACCCGCATTTTTGGTATAATATGGTATAGAATGGAACATAATTCCACGATTAAACCGAACGGCATAGTGTCCATAAGAACCATCAACCATTAATCTCCATTCATAATAATTGCTTGTCTTAAATGTTCCAAGTGGGGTCTCATGCCCTTCTCTGCCAGAAGAACATACAAATGCTTTAACTGGAATACTAAATTCTCCATTCGCATCTTTCCCATAAACTGTTACACAGTTTGCTGCTCGATTCACCATAATCTTGTAGATTGGAGCCTCTTGCGCTGCTATAGACATCACACTGCTTTTCAGCACAAGCCCCATACACAAACATATAGCGAGCAAAAATGCAATAATTTTTCTAACGCTGACAAAACTCAAATTTCTTTTCATGCAATTTCCTCCGCGACTGTTGACTCAGCTTTTTAAATTCTACCAAACACGAATAATGATACACTATCTTTCAACATTTTTCAATAAAAAAACACCCCAAAAGGGGTTTTTTTAGAATTTTTAAGAAAATGGGGTAAATCCTATTCCATTCAACTGTGTTCTCAATCGGTTATGCATCCCCATCATCCCAATCGTATCATTCAAATACGAAGCGTAATTTGACTCTGGCTTCTTTTCTTTCTGCGAGAGCATTTGTTCTTGCACACCAAGCATTTCAGCAAAATCACCACTTGCGGTACTCTTTGTTGCCTCCAAAGTGCCATAATCTTTTACATAAAGATTCTCTTTCTTCTCCTCAGATGCTATGACAAGCGGCTTGCCAGAATGTCCATTATTCTGTCCAACCTTTTGAATCGCATTCATACTATAAGGATTGCCATGAATTGATGAAATCCTATAATTGCCAAATCCAGAAAATCCTGCAATTGCTGGTATTCCCATGAAATCTCCTCCTCTCCATTTCTATCTTATTATAATTCTATTGTCAGACAATTTCAAGTTTCCAGCAATTATTTATTATTTTTTTTTACAATTGAGTTATTTTTCAAACTTAATTATCATTGTAATCAATTAGTTCCTAAAATTTGTGATACAATAATCAAATGGGGAATGCCTCTTGCCTCTATAGACAGTAATCAACTTATTTGTATGAATGGTGAGATTCAATCCTTCATTTGATATACCTTTGACAAATTACAGAAAACAAATAACATTGACAAGTAAATTATAGCGAATTCTTGTCCTTTGCAGCCCCATCTTCCTTAATTGTATCAATCAACTTTTCAATCAATTGCTTTTTCATATACACGTCAAAACTTAAAAAGCAGATAAAAGAAAATAATTTTAAAAATTCTTTACTTTCTTCTGGAGCATCTTCAAAAGTTCCCATCGCACAATTGTATTCTTCTACAACATGCTTTTTTAATGCCTCAATTTGGTCATATCCAACCTGAAAAACCTCCTCATAGACAGACTGAATGTCAAATCCCTCCTCTTTATGAAAAAATTTATTTGTGATAGGACCGAACAATGTTTGTATATCGCTAATTGACAGAATCCCCTTATAATAATAAATAAAAATTAGCACCAAAATATGTTCCCTAGAATATTTTTTTCTGACCGGAGGAGGCAACAGATTATTTTTTGCATAATTATTAATCATCGTCTTAGTCATAATCTTATCTTCTCCTGGATATCTGGTAGTGTTACGAAAGTTTTTATCCATAAAGGTAGTCACCTGATCCATATAAAGATCAATGTTTGGAATATCTGAAGATTTTACATAGCTAATCCGATCAAAGCTCCCCATGATACTATTTAATAAATCTTTCGTGTCTATATGCATACTGTCTTACCATGCCTTTCCATTTCAATTTCGTCAACAATTATAAAAACGTTACTATCATTATAATATAGTATTCAAAACTACTTATCAAGACTTTCGCCCATTTTTATTATAATTCCTATATTAGCGTTTCCTTCACTCTGATTTGGCAAAATTTTATAGATTAATACCTCGATTCCTGACTCTTTTTTATCTGCACATTTACATCAATGCAAAAGTATGATACAATATTTAAAACTGTAAAACTTCACAGTATTAAAGCATTCATTAGAAACATATTCTATCTGTTCTATGGAGGTAAAAAATGAATAAAAAAATAAAAACTGACGCCGTAGACCATCTAATCGACGCACTACTCTGTCTCAAGACCAAAGAAGAGAGCTATAATTTTCTCGAAGACCTTTGTACTGTCAACGAGCTGCTCTCACTCTCCCAACGCTTTGAGGTTGCCACTATGTTGCGCGATCATAAAACCTATCTTGAGATTGCAGAAAAAACAGGTGCCTCAACCGCAACCATCAGCCGCGTAAACCGTTCTTTAAATTATGGAAGCGACGGCTATGAACTGATTTTTGAACGTCTTAACCGCGCCGATAAAAAACAGCAAAAAGCACCTTAACCATTGATATCCATCAGGCTTAATGGATCGATAAATTTCTCTTCGTGAATAATCTGATATCCCAACGTTTCATTTCCAGTCTCTATATGAAAAAGCGTTGTCTCGCCAGTAACACTGTCTCCTTCCTTCACACGCGGTTCTGCATTATTTCGGTATACTGTGTAATATCCATTGCCATGATCGATCATTACAATGTACCCTACCTCTGCATTACCTGCAATCGAGGAGACAGTGCCATTTGCTGTGGCTATCACACTTGTTCCTGAAGAAGCCTGAAAAATTACAGCCGGTTTTCCCTCCAATTGTTTTTCTTCCTCATTGTATGATGCTGCTCCTTTAATTGGAAATCCTATTGGTATATAGGATTGTATCATCTCCGCTTCTCGTTTCTCCTCCTGATATACTTTATTGTTTACAGTATCGCTAAGAATTGTAACTTTTTCTTGTAACTCCCTATTTTCTTTGATTAAATCCGTATTTTGCTTTGAAAGTTCTTCATTTTGTACTTGATAAGTTTTTACATGCTTGTTAGATATATTTCGTTCTTCAGTTAATAGATAACAATATATCAACATTGAGGTCCACAACAGAACAATCACTGCACAAAAAGCAATCAATACCTCGAAACTAATTAAAAACTGTTTTATTGGATTTTTTTCCCGATCAGATACAACCAATATTTTATAATGAGCCTTATCTTTTTTTCTCATTTTATCTCTGTCCTCCCAACAGACATATAATATCTTCTAAAATGTAACTGAATTATTTTATCACAAATTATAGAAAATAAACATCCTTTTCCTAACTTTTCTCCATCTTTTTGTAACAGTTCAGCCTTCGGCTTCCTGTTACAATCATCAAGCCATGCAAAACCACTTCGTGGTAGCTTGATGCATCTCTTCCACTACGC
>BLMC01000133.1 GCA_011959805.1 Lachnospiraceae bacterium
AATTGCCTTATCTGTGAAAAGGAATATGGGGAATGTGGCAGCAGCCCTTGTACGAATAAGCATTGTAGCAGATTCCTAGATTGGTGTGCAAAAGAGCATGTTGGTTAAAACTCGAATAATCGAGAAAATAAGAATTTAATCAACTAAATTAAAATTTGAGGGGAAAATCATATGGCAGACATAAGGATTAAGATTATATATCGTGATGGAATAGAGGAAGAACACTACATTGATAGTTATAAAGTGCAAGATGGATGCCTTTGCACTTATATTAGATTTGGAGGAAATAGTGGAACAAGACATATTCCGCTAGACTTAATAAAAGAATACACAACATCTTAAAAAGGCAGCAGTGCTATAAGGGGAATAAAAATGGTAGATAAACTTTATCTGAAAAATTATTTGCGTAAACAAGAAGAATTACAAGCAACACGAATCAGATATTATTTATTATTGGATAAAGATGAACTTTCGTCTCCAGCGGGTAAAACAGATTTGCCCGCTGGAAATGCTGCGTTTAGTGCAGTTGAGAGCATAGTATGTAAAAAGGTTGCTGCGGAAGAAAAAATAAAAGAACTGAAAGAAGAATTGACAAAACAAAGTAAAGTTATAAATGCTATTTTGGAAAGATTAGAAAATCCATATGAAAAGCTGGTGATGCAGATGCGTTATGAAGATGGGCTTGAATGGGATGAGATAAGAGGAAAAATATTTGGAAGTAGAAAAGATTATAATGGGAATATCGAAAAGTATAATAATAAAGTTTTCAAGATACATGGAGCGGCGTTAAAGCATATAAAAGAATTGCAATCAGAAAAAAATAGAAAATTATATCAATAAAAAGATAATTGAAAGATAGTAAAAGATATACTAATTAGTCTAATAAAAGGGCAAAGAAAGAAAAAAATAAAAAAGACAGTAAATGGCAGTAAATGGCATTGAAAAGCAGTAGTAAAGTGTGGTAATGTTATAATGTGATTTACAAACGAGGCAAGAAAGGCTACCCCATATATCTATATGAGGTAGCTTTTTTGATGTAAAAGTAAGCTGTTTTTAACATGAATGTAGGTTCTTCCACGCAATTTCAAAAGGCGTTGCGGGTCGGCGAGCCCAAGGCTTGGCTAGACAATAACTATTTTTTTGGACATTGCCGAATTGGAGGGGAAGATGTATGCAGAGAAATATAGAAGATTTTGAGGAATTATTGGTAAGCTCAAAAGTGCTAGAAGCCTTATTTAATGTGAAGTCGCGTACAATTCGAGATCTTGCTGACAAGGGAATAATCAAGCGTGATTCACATGGAAAATATTTATTTTGGAATTCGGCAAAGAGTTATATTACTGCATTAAAGGTTGTAAATGCTGGAAAGGGCAATTCAATCGTTGAAGATGCTGAGAATGCAATTAATATTGATGTGGAAAAGGCACAGCATGAGCGTCTAAAAAAGCAAATTACAGAGATAAGACTACAGTTAATAAAAGGACAAGTACATAAAGCTGAGGATGTCGAAGCTGTGATGACGAACATGTTTGAGCGGTTTAAGTCTAAAATGACAGCAATCCCTTCAAAACTAGCCAGAAAAGTAGAGGGAAAGAACAGAATAGATATTCAGCGAATATTGAAAAAAGAAATCGACAATGCACTTGTTGAACTGGCAAGTTATAATCCAGCAGACTTTTATTCAAATGAACACATAAATATACCAGATGAGGCAATTAGTTCACTTGGAGTTGAAGATTATGACAATGGAGAAGATGGAACAGCATCTGAAACATAAAAAAGTAAGCTGGCATACACTGCAATTTATGTGTCGCCTGGCAGATAAATTGAAACCGAAAGAACCAATGACGATTAGTGAGTGGGCAGACAAATATATGGTTTTGCCAAAAGGATCTAATGAGGAAGGGCGATTTTCTTCTGAATCAATACCTTATCAAAAAGTGATTATGGATTCCATAACAGATCCAGAAGTCACAGATGTTGTGGTTATGAGTTCTTCTCAGGTAGGCAAGACAACGATTCTTATGTGTGGAATAGCGTATTATATAGATTATGAGCCAGCGACACAGATATTGGTATTGCCTACAATTAAAGATGCAGAAAAGTTTTCCAAAACACGATTTGCACAAGTAATTGCGGATATTCCACAACTGGCGTGCAAAGTTGCAGATCCAAAATCAAGAAATTCAAACAATACAATTCTTTTGAAAAGCTATCCAGGAGGGAGTATAGCAATTAGCGGAGCAAATTCACCAAGTTCACTAGCCTCCGATCCAAGAAGAATTGTTTGGATGGATGAAGTGGATCGCTTTCCAGAATCAGCAGGGACAGAAGGAAACCCGATTAAGTTGGCGGAAAAGAGAGCAACAAGTTTCTGGAATAAAAAACGTGTAAAAACTTCTACACCAACAATTGCAGGTAGAAGCAAGATAGAAGATGAGTACAATAAAGGCAGTATGGAGGAATGGAACGTACAATGTCCTGAATGCGGAGCATGGCAGCCATATAGTTTTAGAAGAATGGATTTTGGAACAATATCTATGGCATGTGCGGAATGTGGGGTTTTAGTACCGGAAAGAGCATGGAAGGATAGTAATCACAAATGGATTGCAGCGCACCCAGAACAAAAAAAAGTAAGGTCATTTCGATTAAATGAGATGTGCAGCCCTTTTGTAGATTGGTCTGAAATTATTGATAACTTTAAGGATGCAGACAGACGACTGAAGCGTTTCCACGATCCAGAGGATATGAAAGTATTTGTTAATACTGTATTGGGTGAGGTATGGGATGAAACAGATTATATTGAAAATGCAGTTGACGAGAACAAGCTTGAAAGCAGAGCAGAACTGTATCCCGCAGATATTCCAGAGGGAGTATTGCTTTTAACAGCTTCAATTGACGTACAGGGCAATCGATTTGAAGTTGAGATACGTGGATGGGCGCGTGAATATGAAACATGGGGAATCTATAAAACTGAAATTGCAGGAAATCTTATTATGGATGAACCGTGGGATAATTTGGAGGAATATTTAAGTCAGTCTTTTTATTTTGAAGATGGAACAGAATTAAATATTGCTGGTTTTGCTATTGATACTGGCGGTAATTACACTAATAAGACTTATAAATGGGTTAAGAAAATGAAAGCCAAAGGAAAGAAATGTTATGGTGTAAAAGGATATGCTGGTAAACCTGATTTGCAACTGATACACCATAAAACGGTTGTTGATATAACAGAAGAGCGCGGAGGAAAGAAGGTTGTAGTTGACCGGACATTGATTTATATACTAGGCGTTGATTCAGGAAAAGACGATATTATGAATCGCCTGCAAATACAAGAAGCAGGTGAAGGGTATTGTCATTTCCCATTGGGGGAAGGACGTGGCTATGACAGTGAATATTATGAAGGACTGGTTAGTGAACAGAAAATCACCAAAAAAGTTAAAGGGGTACTGAAAACTGTTTGGGTAAAAAAGAGTGGTGTGAGAAATGAACCACTTGATTTATTTAATTATAATTATGCAGTAGTAGAATTGTTAAAACCAGATTGGGACAAGTTGGAGAAAAAGTTGCAGCAAGGATTGAATTATATGAAAAAGAATAACAAGAAAGGACAAAGACGACGGTCGATTAGTGGAATTGAGGTATAGTTATAGTATGAGAGTAATCATTAATAACAAGAAACAACTTGAAGAAGCAAAAGTACAGCTTGGTCTGTTAAAAAAAGCAAGAGAAAAAATTTTGGGTGGCGGACAATCTTATACAATTGGGCCTGGTCAGGTGACAAGGGCAAATTTAAAAGAAATTTCAGAAGAAATTTCAGCATATGAACAAGCTATTGATGCATATGAGACATACAGAACGACAAAGCGTAGAGCAAAGAGAGTCGTTCCATTAGGATAGGATGTAGAGATATGAGTTATTTTTCAGATAGGAAGCGTTTGTGGGCTGTGCAAAGAGAATTGAAAATTGCACAGGCGGAAAACCAAATGGCAAAAACAAAGGCAAATACGATGATGCTGGAAATGCAACAGAAGACAGCACAGCATTTCTTAAATACGGGTTATTCGCATGGCGGTGCATCTACTACTGAGACTTGGGCTAAAAAATATAATTCAGAGAGTTTATCTCCCAAAAGTGATATTGAATTAAATCGAAAGCTTTTACGTGAGCGCAGCAGAGATTTAACAATGAATGCACCAATTGCGACGGCGGCAATCAATTCTGCAAGAACGAGTTGTGTTGGTTCTGGGTTGGTGCCAAAACCCAAAATAGACTATGAATTTCTGGGCATGGCAAAAGAGGAGGCAGTACAGCTTCAGCGCAAGATAAAAAAAGAGTTTGCAATATGGGCGGAAACGACGCTTTGTGACACTTGTGATCTGAATAATTTCTATGAATTGCAGCAAATTGCTTTTAATGATTGGCTAAAAAACGGCGAAGAATTTGTTCTGATTGAGTATGAGAAAGATATGGAATGTATGCCATATCAGCTTCGGCTTAGATTGGTGTCCGCTGACAGAATCAGTACACCAGACAGTTTGGATGGGGATTATGATGGTTATGACAAGGTGCTTCCTGATAAGAATATAATTATGAATGGAGTTGAGATTGACTCTAAAGGTAAAGTTGTGGCGTATTATGTCTGTTCAAACTTTCCAGGAGAGTATTCTTTAAAAAATCCTAAGTGGAAACGCATTGTAAAAAGAGGCAAACATACAGGCAATCCGAATATATTGCATATATTTAATGCAGAAATTGCGGAACAATACAGAGGGGTTCCTTTTTTAGCTCCAGTGATCACGACAATTAAACAGATAACAAGATATACAGAGGCGGAAATAATGGCAGCAGTAATTAATTCTATGTTTGCAATCTTTGTCAGCTCAGATGAGGAAGAACCAGTAGAAGGTTTTAGTGGCGAAGATGATGAAGACTGGCATCTTCCAGGACAGGAAGACAGAGAGGAGGAAATTAAGCTTGGTTCTGGAATTATAAATTTTCTAAAAAAGGGAGAAAAGGTTGAAGCAGTAGAAACAAAACACCCAGCAGGAAATTATGATGCGTTTGTGCAGGCAATGGCCAATATGATTGGTGCAGCATTGGAAATCGCGCCAGAAATTTTAATGAAGAAATTTACTAAAAATTTCAGTGCATCTAAAGGAGCGCTAAATGAAACATGGCGCTCTTTTAAAATGCGCCGAAAATGGTTTGTTGACGATTTCTGTCAACAGGTATATGAATTATGGTTTGCAGAAGCGGTAAGCAAAGGCAGAATACAGGCGCCAGGTTTTTTTACAGATCCATTAATCAGAAAGTCCTACACAAATGCTACATGGAATGGTCCAGCACAAGGCTGTTTGGAGCCAACAAAAGAAGTGGCTGCGGCGGTGACTCGAATTGAAAATGGTCTATCTACTCGCGAAGATGAATGTGCAGCGATAAATGGCAGTGACTTTGAGGACAATATACGTACATTGGCTAATGAGAATGCGCGCTTGGTGGATGCGAAAAAATTATTTAATGAAGAGGAGGGACCAGTAAAAGATGGCGAAGAAGATTAATGTAAAAGGCCCAATCATATCCAATGACAGTGCATGGCTTTATCATTATTTTGGGTGGGATGCTACCAGTCCAAGTATGATTGCGGAGGGATTGGAAGATGCGGCTGGTGAGGATGTAATTATCGAAATTAATTCTCCTGGTGGTATTTGTATTTATGGATATGAGATGTATACAGCAATTATGAATTATGAGGGTAATGTAACAGTGCATGTGATCAGTGCAATGTCTGCGGCAACGTTACTTGTATGTGCAGCAGATAAAGCATTGATATCAGATACAGGTATTTTTATGATTCATAATACGCAGTCTTATGCAGAAGGAGACTATCGAGATCTTCAGATGGAAGCGGATGCGTTAAAGGAATTTAATGCAGGTATTATCAATGCATATGTTAGAAAAACAGGAAAAAGCAGGGAAGAAATACAATCCCTGATGGACAACAATAGTTATATGAGTCCACAGACAGCAATTCAACAGGGGTTTATTGACGGATATCTTTTTGGTGATCCAAATGCAAAGGAGGGGAGACAAGAGATTATTCCAACAAGTGTTGTTGCTGCTGATATTCCAATTATTCCTGAAGATACAGCAAAAAATCTTATTCAGTTAATTGTAAATGCAGAGAAAAGCGATCAAGTGATGGCATTGCAGTGTAGTGAAAATAATGAAAGGAAAGAGCAATATGACATTAAGTGAATTTTTAAAGGAAAACCCAGAAGCACAGGCAGAAATTGAAACGATAAAAACAGAAGCAAAGACAGAAGGGCAGAAAGAGGAGAAGGAACGTATAAAGTCTCTTGATGCAATTGCTGGAACAGTGACAGCAGAAATGCTAAGAGATGCGAAATATGGCGAAAATCCGATTGACGGGCCGGCACTTGCATATAAAGCAATGGTGAATGGTGAAAAACTGGCAACTGCGTATATGACTTCGGCAATGAAGGATTCGGAGGAATCTGGAGTTGGTGCAGTGGGGGTTGGCATACCAGATGCTGGGCAGGAACAAACAGACGAGTCTGATGAGATGTCAGCATATATCAATAAGAGGAAGGGCGGGAATTAAGATGGCATTACTGAATAAGATGGCATATACAGTAGAAAAGGACAAATTGGTTTATGATGCAAAACATCCAATTGATGCAACGGCAGTACAAGTCACTGTTGGAGTTGATGCAGATGGCATATTAAGACGGGGGCAGTTGCTTGACTGCGAAAATGGTGTGTACAGTATTCATAGTGAAAGCGGAATGCCTAGTGCTATCATCGCTGAGGATACAGAGTATGCATCTGAAGATATGGAAATAATCGTTCCTGTTTATATTAGTGGTACATTCCGAGCAAGTGAGGTTATTACAGAACCAGAAATTACTGTTATGGATATTGAAAATCTCAGGAGTAAGGGAATTTATTTAAAATAAGGAGGAGTGAAAAATGGTAGTTGAGACCTACAAATTGATTAAGACAATCAAAAAAATGTATCCGGTTGTTTTGTTTTTTAAAGATCGGTATTTTCCAGATGGACAGACATATTATTCAGAAAAAGCACTCATTGAGTCTAAAAAAGGTGGACGAAAAGTTGCGCCATTTGTGATTCCGGTTGTTGGTGGAATCGTTATGGATGCGGAAGGATATAGGGCTGATTATGTGAAAGCTCCATATATTGCACCGAAAATGCCAATTACTGCGGAGGAGCTGGAACAAAAAGCATTTGGAGAAGCACCAGACTCTGGACGAACTCCTGCATCAAGGGAAAATGAAATTCAATCAGAACACATGAATGATATGAGAATGGCTATTTATCGCAGACAAGAACTTATGTGTGTGGAAGTGATCACTACTGGAAGAGTGGTGATGAAACATTTTGCAACTGCAGATGACGCAATTAGAGATGAAAACTATCAGGTAAAAATACTACAGTTTTATGATGATAAATTTGAAAATGTATATAAGTTTTCAAAACCGTGGC
>BLMC01000134.1 GCA_011959805.1 Lachnospiraceae bacterium
GATTTTTAATGTAGCCGCGCAAAATTTTTGTCAAATTCGTTTATTTTATTTGTCAAAAATTTTACCAAAAGAAAAAAGCATTTTTTTCTTCTTTTTATATTTTTCTCTATAATAATATTCTATTGCATCTTACATAGAGAATACTGCAACGGGAGCAATATATTCTGCAACATATTCACCCTTATGTTCACTAATACCCTGTATCGACCCCTCAAATACTAGAATTTTTATAACTTTTTAAAGAAATGTTTTTATTGACTTTTCTAGTATTATAATATATAGTAGAAAACAGGAAGGAGGATTTAAAATGCTGAAATATAAAATTAATATAGCAGACGCGTTGGAACGGAAAGGATTTAACACATATAAAGCAAAGACAAGCAAGCTGTTGAGTCAAGATACGTTAAAAAAAATAAAGCGAGAAGATACTAATATATCATTAGAAAGTATCAACAGAATTTGCATGATTTTAGATATGCAGCCGAAAGACCTAATAGAATATGTGGAGAATGAGGAAGAAAAAAACAAATATAATTTTTGAAATATCTCTTTACAAAGTTACAAAAGTATGCTATTGTATAATTGTCCAAAGAAAACAAGGACAATAAAAACTGAATATAGCAAAAAAGCAAGAGCCGCAAAGGTGAAAAGTATGAAAATTACAACATTAAATTCCATCAAGACGAAGTGAAGTGGTATACTAAAACTGGACACGGAGGGGGTAGAAATTAGACAGTGTACATGATAAGATTGAACACGGCTTATCTTATACATAAACACGATTCCCCATGAAATGAACAGGAGGTTTATTAATGAGTTACACAAGGGAAGAACGGCTGGACATCGGAAAGCAGATTTACAACAATGAATTAAGCAAAAGCGATGCAGCCATAAAATACAGCATCAGCGAGGGCACCGCCAGAGATTACATGAGACTGTACCGGGATGTGAACGACCTACCGCCCAAAAACAGGATTCAAAGAGATGAAAATACAGTAAGAATAAACACATATTCTTCCGAACCGGATCTGTCTGAATACGAATCAATGACAAAAGAGGAACTTATTAAGGAACTGGTGAAATCAAGGATCAGTGAAGCACGATTAAAAAAAGGATACGAAGTGAAAGGGGATGGTGCAGACAGGACAATAACAATCTTCGACAACTGGAATATGAAATAATACTGGAATTATCCGGTGAATTTCCAGTCAGCCTGTTATGTGAAACCATGGGCATTCAAAGGAGCAGCTTCTATTATTGGAAGAAACGCCTTTCCAATCCTGCTCCGAAAATAAAAGCTCTTGCAGACAGTGTCATTCTGTTCAGGGAATATCATTTGAAATACCCTTCGCATGGATACCAGTGGCTGAATGCAAAAATAAGGCTGGACACAGGACGGAAGGTTTCTGATACGTATGCGCACAAATGCTGCAAAATTGCCGGCATAAAAAGTAAGTCAAAGCATTACAGGTATAAAAAACCAGGCGGATTCCGCAGAGTGTATCCGAACCTTATCCTGGCAGGACTTAAGATTGACGGGCCGATGCAGTGCATTGTGAGTGACATGACTGCATTCCGTTTAAAAGGCATTTATTATGAACTGACACTGTATATGGATCTTTGGAATAACGAAATACTGAGCCATTCACTTTCAGCAAAACGCAAAGACCGCATGACATACATCAGCGGCCTGCATGACCTTATGGAACTCAAGAAACAGCATCCGGAATATAAAACAGTGCTGCATTCGGATCAGGGATCGGTATATGCATCAAAAAATTACAATGACCTGCTTGGAACATGTGGCATCATACACTCAATGTCACGCGCTGGGACGCCGACGGACAATGCAGCAATGGAATCCATCAACGGATGGATAAAATCAGAACTGTTTGCGGATTTCCATCTGCAGGGTGAAAATGTGAAAGAAGAAATGGCGGCGTACATAAAATTTTTCAACGAGGAACGGCCTGCATACTCACTTGGGTATTTAACGCCCAAACAGTACAGAGAAACATATTCAACTGTATAATACTTATAGATTGTATGTCAAAAAATACAATTTAAGTGTCCAATTTTTGTTGAC
Source organism: Lachnospiraceae bacterium (assembly GCA_011959805.1). GTDB lineage: Bacteria > Bacillota > Clostridia > Lachnospirales > Lachnospiraceae > COE1. The sequence continues at coordinate 2,087 of BLMC01000134.1, forward strand.
CAGTGCAATACTTTTCTGCTTCCCAAATCACGTATAGAACGCACCAGCTTTCTGGTATCAATTCCATAAATCCCTGGAATCTGGTATTTCTCCATGATTTCGGATAATGTATATTTACTGCGGAAGTTGGATGGGTAATTGTTATAATCCCTTACAGCCAATCCTCCAATCGTTGGTGTCTCTGCTTCAAAATCTTCTTCTGCAATCCCATAGTTGCCAATCAGCAGATATGCCATCACTACTGTCTGATAAGTGTAAGATGGATCAGAAATAATTTCCTGATATCCTACCGGAGAGGTATTAAATACGACTTCTGTGATCTTCTCATTACCAGAACCAAAATCATATCCATAATACTCACTGCCATCTTCCATGATTAGTTTTCTGTCAAATATTTTCATAATGTTTACACCTCTTTATCTAACCCCGTTCAGACAGTTTCCCTTCAAAACGGTCTTTGCGGAGATCAGTTGGAATTTTTGTTGGATATTTTCCATGAAAGCAGGCAGCACAATAGTCCTCGCTGTCAATCAGCTTACTCAGTTTCCATACCTCCAAATATCCCAAAGAATCCACTCCGATAATCTCTGCTATTTCCTCCGTACTATGATGACAGGCAATCAGATTTTCTTCAGAGTCAATGTCCGTGCCATAATAGCAGGGATGTAAGAATGGGGGAGCCGAAATTCTCATATGTACCTCTTTCGCTCCCGCTTCACGCAAAATCTTTACAATACGCTTACTGGTTGTACCTCTTACAATGGAATCGTCAATGAGAACAACCCGTTTTCCATCGATTACATTTTTTACAGGAGAGAGTTTTATCCTGACTTGATCCAAACGTTCATTTTGTCCCGAAGAAATGAATGTTCTCCCGATGTATTTGTTTTTAATCAGTCCAATCCCATAAGGAATGCCGGATTGATTTGCATAACCCAGAGCTGCATCAAGGCCGCTGTCCGGAACTCCAATGACAATATCCGCATCTGCCGGATAACTCTCTGCCAGCAGCTCGCCTGCTCTCATTCGTGATCCGTGGACGGACACACCATCTATGGCCGAATCCGGTCTTGCAAAATAGATATATTCAAAGATACAGGTTTTCTTCTTCTGTTTCCCACAGTGTTCTTTCCTTGATTCCACGCCATTTTGACTAAACACAAGAATCTCCCCTGGAAGCAAATCTCTGGTAAATTCTGCCCCTACCGCTGACAATGCACAGCTTTCTGATGCCACCACATACGCTCCATCCGGCATCTGTCCATAACAAAGCGGTCTGAATCCATAAGGATCTCTTGCGGCAATCATCTTTGCAGACGACATCAAAACCAGTGAATAGGCGCCCTCCAGTAAATTCATGGTGTTGCTTACCGCATCTTCTATGCTGGGTGTCATCAGCCGTTCTCTTGTAATCACATAAGCAATGGTTTCTGTATCACTGGTGGTATGAAAAATCGCTCCTGATAACTCTAACTTATCACGCAACTCCAACGCATTACTCAGATTCCCATTATGCGCCAGCGCCATTTTTCCTTTCTGGTGGTTGATTTCAATAGGCTGACAATTATTTCGTGTTGTCCCTCCGGTTGTTCCATATCTTACATGTCCCACTGCCATAGTCCCTTCCGGCAAATGGGATAATGTGTCTTTTGAAAACACCTCGCTTACAAGTCCCAGATCCTTATAGGAAGAAAACACACCATCATCATTTACAACGATTCCGCAGCTTTCCTGTCCTCTATGCTGCAGGGCATACAATCCATAGTAGACAATCCCTGCAACATTTTCTTTTTTTCTGCTCATCACACCGAATACACCGCATTCTTCATGAATAGCCATAACCTTATTTCCTCCTGCGCATCATTCTACCGTAACAGATTTTGCCAGGTTCCTCGGTTTATCAATATCACAGCCACGATTCAATGCAACATAATACGCAAAAAGCTGTAATGGAATCACTCCAAGAACCGGCTGCAAAAGTGAATGTACTTTTGGTATTACAAACACTTCTGATGCTTGACTTTCTATCAGGCTTACAATCCGTTCCGTAGTCATTGCGATTACTTCTGCACCTCTGGATTTTACTTCAACAATATTAGACAAGGATTTTTCCACCAGCGGTTCATAGGTTGCCAGCGCAACCACCAGTGTTCCCGGTTCTATCAAAGAAATCGTTCCATGTTTCAGTTCTCCCGCCGCATAGGATTCTGAATGAATATAAGAAATCTCTTTTAGCTTTAGAGAACCTTCCAAGCCCAGTGCATAGTCCAGATTACGGCCAATATAGAAAACACTGTTATGGTTGAAATATCTGGATGCCGCTTTCTGATACCGATCCGGATCATTCATGACAACACTTATCTTTTCAGGCAAATCCTGAAGTTCTCGGATAATTACCGCATATTCTTCCTGCTCAATTCCGTTTAACTGTTTTGCAAGATAAACTCCCAACATGAGCAAAAGTGTCATCTGCGTCGTGTACGCTTTTGTAGTTGCCACTGCAATTTCCGGTCCTGCCCAAGTATAAAGTACATAATCCGCCTCTCTTGCTATGGAACTTCCCATGACATTTACAATTGACAGGACTTTGGAGCCTTTTCGCTTTGCTTCCCGAAGTGCCGCCATAGAGTCCAGTGTTTCCCCTGACTGGCTAATCACAATTACGAGTGCTGATTCTCCAAGTAACGGTTCGCTATATCTGAACTCTGATGCAAGACAGGCTTCTACCGGAATGTGCAGTAATCTCTCCAATGCATATTTTCCTGTCATGCCTACATGATATGCCGATCCACATGCAACAATATAGATTCTGGAAATATTCTTCATTAACTCGCTTGCATTATTCAATTCTTCCATCACAATTTCTCCATCTGCCAGTCTCGGAGAAATTGTTTTGCGTACTGCTTCCGGCTGTTCCATAATTTCTTTCAACATGAAATGCGCATATCCGCCTTTTTCTGCCGCTGAAACATCCCACTCAATCAAATGTTTTTCCTTTTCCAGAAGAAATCTGTCTCTGTCAAATATTTGAACCCCATCTGCCGTAATGACTGCCGTCTCCCCATCTTCCATATAAGAAACAGTCTTCGTTTGCGCAAGAAGTGCAGTAACATCAGAAGCAATATAATTTTTATTTTTGCCATAGCCAATCAGCAACGGTGCATCCTTTTTCGCTGCAACCATCTGTCCTGGAAAATCAGAACAGAGAATCCCCATGGCATACGCACCTTTGATACGATTTAAAACCGCATATACTGCATCCATCAGGTCTGATTTTTTTCTATAATAATATTCCAGTAACTGGACGATTACCTCCGTATCCGTATCAGAAGAAAAAACGACTCCTTTACGAATAAGAGAATTTTTGATCTCCAGATAGTTTTCTATGATGCCATTATGGACGACCGCTATCTTTCTTTCCTGCCCAACATGAGGATGTGCATTTGTATCATTTGGTTCCCCATGGGTTGCCCATCTGGTGTGACCAATGCCGATATTTCCCGACAAAGGATTTTGAGAATCCAGCAATTCACGCAGAACAGACAGACGTCCTTTGCTCTTTTTTACCTGTAATCTCCCATCCGCTGATATGGTCGCAACTCCTGCCGAGTCATATCCTCTGTATTCCAGTCGTTCCAGACCATCAAGCAATATTGGAACAGCTTCTGTCTTTCCTGCAAATCCAATAATTCCACACATTTTTTCTACTCCTCTTTTCTTTTTATTCGAGAACACTTCATCACTCTTGCTGCCGAAATGAATCCTTTAAACAGTGGATGTGACCGATTGGGACGGCTCTTAAATTCCGGATGGAACTGTACGCCTACAAAAAACGGGTGTCCCTGCAGTTCTACGGTTTCCACCAGCCTGTCATCCGGAGAAGTCCCACTGACCACAAGTCCGGCTCTCATCAGTTCCTCACGATATTTATTATTAAACTCATAGATCAGTTTATTACCATAACATTTTTCCAATTTTGTTCCTGCTTTAATACTGCATGGATAACTTCCCAAACGGAGCGTACCGCCTTTATCAATTTCCTCACTCTGTCCCGGCATAAAATCAATTACTTTATGCTCGCATTGCTCATCAAACTCACCTGAATGAGCGTCTTTCAATCCGAGCACATTCCTTGCAAATTCGATGACAGCAATCTGCATACCCAGACAGATACCAAAGTAAGGAATCTGATTTTTACGCGCATAGTTTGCTGACTGGATCATGCCTTCGATACCACGATTTCCAAATCCGCCTGGTATGATGATTCCATCCAGCCCTTCCAATATGCCATTTACATTTTCCTTCGTAATATTTTCTGAATCAATCCAATGGATTCTTACAAATGTATTCAGTTCATACCCGGCATGGCTCATTGCTTCTGCCACAGACAGATATGCATCATGGAGCTTTACATACTTTCCAACCAGACCGATATGTACTTCTTCGGAACGGTTTCGGATGCGTTCCACCATCTGTTCCCAATCTGACAATTCCGGTTTTGGTACATCGATGTGAAGTTCTCTGCAAACAACATCTGAAAATTCGGACTTTTCTAACATCAGAGGTGCTTCGTAGAGGTTCTGCAACGTCCTGTTTTCAATCACGCACTCTGGTTTCACATTGCAGAAAAGAGAAATCTTCCGGAAAATCGATTCTTCTAATGGTTTATCAGAACGCAGCACTATAATACTGGGATTAATTCCCATCCCTCGAAGTTCCTTGACCGAATGCTGCGTCGGTTTTGACTTATGTTCTTCAGAGCCACTCAAATAAGGTACTAACGTCACATGGATAAATAAACTGTTTTCTCCGCCAACCTCCAATGAAAGCTGACGTACCGCTTCCAGAAACGGCTGGGATTCAATATCGCCAATGGTTCCGCCGATCTCTGTGATTACTACATCTGCGTCCGTCTTTTTGCCCACACGATACACAAATTCCTTAATCTCATTTGTGATATGTGGAATCACCTGAACTGTGGAACCAAGGTATTCTCCTCTTCGTTCCTTGTTTAATACATTCCAATAAACCTTCCCTGCAGTCAGGTTGGAGTATCGATTCAGATCTTCATCAATAAATCTCTCATAATGCCCCAGATCCAGATCCGTTTCTGCTCCATCTTCAGTCACGTATACTTCACCATGCTGATATGGACTCATTGTTCCGGGATCTACGTTAATATATGGGTCTAACTTCTATGTTGCCACTTTCAGACCTCTTGCTTTTAAAAGCCGTCCAAGAGAAGCGGCAGTAATCCCTTTTCCCAGACCGGATACTACACCTCCAGTCACAAATATATATTTAGTCATAATTTTTCATTTTCTCCTAAAACATTGTGATACAGGCATCACGTTCTGCACCGACAGACACATACTTAATCCGGCTCTCGAT
>BLMC01000135.1 GCA_011959805.1 Lachnospiraceae bacterium
ATAATTAAGTCATATAGTAAAGAGGATATATTCTATTTAATATTCTGGTCGGCACGCCAATTATCGCGGTTGAGTCAGGTTATGTGGAGGCACTGGGTTGGAACCGATACGGCGGCTGGCGTATCGGTATTCGCAGCTTTGATAAAAAACGTTATTATTACTATGCACATCTAAGACAGAACAGGCCGTATGCAGAAGGACTCAAAGAAGGTGATTTTGTTACCGCAGGTGATGTGATTGGGTATATGGGCCATACTGGTTACAGCGATAAGGAGAATGTAAACAATATTAAGGCGGTGCATTTGCATGTCGGTTTGCAGTTAATTTTTGACGAATCACAAAAAGATGGAAATAATGAAATCTGGGTTGATTTTTATCAATTAGCTAGTTTTTTGAGCGCCAATCGATGTGAAGTAGAGAGAGATGACACAACAAAAGAGTGGGATAGAAAATATATTATGAAAGACCCAATGGTGCCCAAGGATACAAAATAGACAAAGACAAAAAATGGGAACAGTGCACAATATTGGAAAAAATAATTTGTGGTCTTTGTAGTGGAAGAAGATAAAAATCAATAATTTTCACAAGTAAAATTCGTTAATATTGTAATAAATAACAAAAGATAAATAGATTGCTTTTTTTTTAACAATGTGATAAAATAAGCACAATGACTGTGATGACTACAATAAACGAACAAATGATAAATACTGCACAAAGCGTTTGTACATATATAAAATGTGTCGGGCAAATCTGCAATATTTTTTTGTGCTTTTTTCTGTTTTTTTGTTTGTTGTGATAAAATAGCGATCATAGTCACACGGAAACAAATGGGCTACTGTGAATCACAGATAGCTTATTGAGGGAATTTTTTTAGATGGAGGAAAAGATAATGGCAAAGAAAATTGTATTAGCAGGTGCATGTCGTACAGCAATCGGTACTATGGGCGGTTCACTCAGTACAACTCCGGCTCAGGAACTCGGAGCAATTGTGATTAAAGAAGCATTGAACAGAGCAGGTGTTCCAGCGGATAAAGTAGATCACGTGTATATGGGATGTGTTATTCAGGCAGGTCTTGGACAGAATGTTGCTCGTCAGTCATCTATCAAGGCAGGTCTCCCAATCGAGACACCAGCAGTCACGGTGAATGTAGTATGTGGTTCGGGTCTTAACTGTGTTAATATGGCAGCACAGATGATTTTGGCAGGGGATGCAGACATCGTGGTAGCAGGCGGTATGGAAAATATGTCAATGGCTCCTTTTGCACTTCCTAATGCACGTTTCGGCTATAGAATGAATAATGGTGTGCTTGTAGACACTATGATTAAGGATGCACTTTGGGATGCATTTAACGACTATCATATGATTCAGACAGCAGATAATATTTGTGACGAGTGGAAGATTACGCGCGAAGAATTAGATGAGTTTGCATTAAAGAGTCAGCAGAAGGCAGAGGCGGCTCAGAAATCTGGTGCGTTTGACAAGGAAATTGTACCTGTTATGGTTAAGAAGAAAAAGGAAATGGTTGAGTTTAAGGTTGACGAGGGACCAAGAGCAGGTTCTACAATAGAAGGACTTGCAAAACTTCGTCCGATTAACAAGGATAAATATGTAACTGCAGGAAATGCATCTGGCATCAACGATGGTGCGGCTGCAATTGTGGTTATGAGCGAGGAGAAAGCAAAGGAATTAGGTGTTACACCAATGGCTGAGTGGGTTGCTGGTGCGCTTGCAGGTGTAAGGCCAGAAGTGATGGGAATTGGTCCTGTTGCATCAACAAAGAAAGTTTTGGCAAAAACTGGCATGAAGATTGAGGATTTTGATATAATTGAGGCAAATGAGGCATTTGCTGCACAGTCTATCGCAGTTGGCAGAGATTTGGGTATTGATGTAGATAAGCAGCTCAATCCAAATGGTGGTGCGATTGCGTTAGGACATCCAGTAGGCGCATCAGGTTGCCGTATCCTAGTTACACTGCTTCATGAGATGGAAGCAAAAGATGCTAAGACAGGTCTTGCTACGCTTTGCATCGGTGGCGGTATGGGCTGCTCGACAGTAGTAAAGAAATATGAATAATTAATAGATGAATAGCAAAATAGAAATTCTAGGCTGGTGTATACCAGCTAAGAATTTCTAACATGATAGAAAAGAATGCGAAATATGGAGGTAAGTATGGAATATATACTTTATGAGGCAAACGGTGCAGTGGGGAAAATTACCATCAATCGTGAAAAGGCTTTGAACGCACTCAACTCTCAAGTTCTGGATGAACTCAATGAGACTCTTGACGCTGTCAATCTCGATGAGGTAAGATGCCTAATTCTTACTGGTGCAGGTACAAAATCTTTTGTTGCTGGTGCAGATATCGGTGAGATGAGCACGCTTACAAAGGCGGAAGGTGAGGCATTTGGTAAGAAGGGGAACGATGTATTTAGAAAGCTTGAGACATTCCCTATTCCAGTAATTGCCGCAGTCAATGGTTTTGCACTGGGCGGCGGATGCGAGATTTCAATGAGTTGTGATATTAGAATCTGCTCTGAAAATGCAGTGTTTGGTCAACCAGAAGTTGGTCTTGGCATTACTCCGGGATTTGGTGGTACGCAGAGACTTGCGCGTCTTGTGGGCGCTGGAATGGCAAAACAGATGATTTATACTGCTAGAAATATTAAAGCAGATGAAGCACTCAGAATCGGTTTGGTAAATGCAGTATATTCTGCTGAGGAGCTGATGACACAGGCAGAAAAGATGGCAGCTAGCATTGCAAAGAATGCGCCGATTGCTGTGCGCAATTGCAAGAAAGCAATCAACGAAGGCCTCGATGTGGATATGGACAAGGCAATTGTGATTGAGGAGAAGTTGTTTGGAGATTGCTTTGAGACAGAGGATCAGAAATATGGTATGGCATTTTTCCTTGACAAGAATAAGGAAAAGGTGAAAGAGCCATTTAAAAATTGCTAGGAAATGTTACTGCTTGCGCTTCATTTGACATCATATAATTTTATTTATGAAAGGCGTAGGCAGCAATAGTTTTTGAGTGTAAATTTATGATTTGCATAGATAAGTGGATCATAACAAAAGGTATTAATCAGAGTATTTTCAGTAAAGTGTGAGAGCATAACTGATACAATTTTTATATTTTAATTAAGGAGGACTTACAATGAAGGTAGGTATTATCGGTGCTGGAACAATGGGTTCTGGGATTGCACAAGCTTTTGCGATGACAGATGGTTATGAAGTATGCTTATGTGATATTAAGCAAGAATTTGCAGATGGTGGGAAAGCTAAGATTTTAAAGAATTTGAATTTCCTTGTAAGCAAAGAGAAGATTACACAGGAGAAAGCAGATACGATTGCAGCAAAGATTGCTACAGGATTAAAAGACATCTGTACAGATTGTGATTTGGTGATTGAAGTTGCTCCTGAAAAAATGGAAATTAAGAAGGCAACATTTAAAGAATTACAGGAAATTGTAAAACCAGAGTGTATCTTTGCAACCAATACTTCCTCTCTTTCTATTACAGAGATGGGTGCTGGGCTTGACCGTCCATTGATTGGTATGCATTTCTTCAATCCAGCTGACAGAATGAAGTTGGTAGAGGTGATTGCCGGTGCAAATACACCTGCGGATTTGGTGGAGAAGATTAAAGGTATTGCTTCTGAGATTGGCAAGACTCCTGTTGAGGTGAACGAGGCAGCAGGCTTTGTAGTAAACAGAATCCTTATTCCAATGATCAACGAGGCGATTAATGTATATGCAGCAGGTGTTGCAAGTGTTGCAGATATCGATGTTGCAATGCAGCTTGGTGCAAATCATCCAATGGGACCTCTGGCACTTGGCGACTACATAGGTTTGGACATTGTACTTGCAATCATGGAAGTAATCTATACTGAAACTGGTGATTCTAAGTATGCGCCTTCACCACTTCTTAGAAAGATGGTGCGCGCTGGAAAACTTGGAAAGAAAACAGGTGTTGGATTCTATGACTACTCTAAGAAATAATTGATTTCGTAAAATTGCGGCAAGGCATTGTGCATTGGCACAGTGGCTTGCTGTTCATGCACACACCGATGCAGGCAAATATGCCACTAGAGTGGCGCTAAAATGTTTTTATAAAATGGAGGAAAATAACATGGATTTTACATTAAGTAAAGAGCATGAGATGGCGAGAACCCTTTTCAGAGAATTTGCTGAAAAAGAGGTGAAGCCTCTTGCAATCGAGGTAGATGAGACAGAGGAGTTCCCAAAAGAGACTGTTGCAAAGATGGCAAAAGCTGGTTTTATGGGTATTCCAATTCCAAAGGAGTACGGTGGACAGGGCTGTGATGTTCTGACCTATGCAATGTGTGTTGAGGAACTGGCAAAGGTTTGCGGAACAACAGCAGTTATTGTTTCCGCACATACATCTCTTTGCTGTGACCCAATTCTTACATATGGTACAGAGGAGCAGAAGCAGAAGTATCTGCCAGACCTTGCAAGTGGTAAGAAAATTGGAGCTTTTGGTTTGACAGAGCCAGGTGCTGGTACAGATGCACAGGGACAGCAGACAAAGGCTGTTCTGGAAGGCGATGAGTGGGTACTTAACGGCTCTAAGATTTTTATTACAAATGGTAAAGAGGCAGATGTATATGTAATTTTTGCGATTACGGGAATGATCGAGAAGCGCGGAAGAATGACAAAAGAGATTTCAGCATTTATCGTGGAGAAGGGTACACCTGGATTCTCATTTGGTACAAAGGAAAAGAAAATGGGTATTCGCGGTTCGTCAACCTATGAGTTAATCTTTACTGATTGCCGTATTCCAAAGGAAAATATGTTAGGACAGCAGGGTAAGGGCTTTGGCATTGCTATGCATACACTTGATGGTGGACGTATCGGTATCGCTGCACAGGCACTTGGAATTGGTGAGGGTGCTCTGGAGAGAACAATTGCGTATGTGAAGGAGAGAAAGCAGTTTGGACGTGCAATTGGTGCGTTCCAGAATACACAGTTCCAGCTTGCTGATATGGCAACGAAGGCACAGGCTGCACAGTTTATGGTTTACAAGGCTGCTTGCACAAAAGATCAGTACACAAAGGATCACAAGACTTCTTATAATGTAGAAGCTGCTATGGCGAAATTGTATGCTGCTGAGATGGCTATGGAAGTGACTACAAAGGCAGTACAGCTACACGGCGGTTATGGTTATACAAGAGAGTACGAAGTAGAGCGCATGATGAGAGATGCCAAGATTACAGAAATTTACGAAGGAACAAGTGAAGTTCAGAGGATGGTTATCTCCGCGAGTCTGTTAAAGTAGAATTGTACAACTTTGTAAGTAGATAATAGATCGACTTACAAATTGGCTGATTGAAAATTTCGCAAACAAAACCTAAAAAAATAATAAAGGAGAATAAACATGAAAGTTGTAGTATGTGTTAAACAGGTACCTGATACAAAGGGTGGCGTAAAGTTCAATCCTGATGGTACACTTGATAGAGCAGCTATGCTGACAATCATGAACCCTGATGACAAGGCAGGTCTTGAGGCAGCATTGAGATTAAAGGATCAGTATGGTGCTGAGGTAACTGTTGTGACAATGGGGCTTCCAAAGGCGGAGGAAGTGCTTCGTGAGGCAATGGCGATGGGTGCTGATAAAGGTATCCTTGTAACAGATAGAGTTCTTGGAGGAGCAGATACATGGGCTACTTCACAGACGCTTGCAGGTGCGATTAGAAATCTTGATTATGACCTTATTATTACAGGACGTCAGGCGATTGACGGAGATACAGCACAAGTTGGACCTCAGATTTCTGAGCATCTTGGAATTCCAGTAATCTCTTATGCGCAGAAGATTCAGATTGAGGATGACAGTGTTGTTGTTGAGCGTCAATATGATGACAGATATCATGTGTTAAAGGCTAAAATGCCATGTTTAATCACAGCGCTTGCTGAATTAAATGAGCCTCGTTATATGACTCCAGGTGGAATTTTTGATGCATATAAAGCTGAGATTACCACATGGGGCAGAGCGGACTTGAAGGATGTAGAAGATTCTAATCTTGGTTTAAAGGGTTCACCAACGCAGATTGCAAGAGCATCTGACAAGGTTAGAAAAGGAAAGGGTGAGAAGGTTACACTAGACCCTTCTGAATCTGTAGAATACATTATGAACAAGTTAAAAGAGCAGCATGTGATCTAATAAATGCTTAGAGTATAATGGAGGTTTATCATGAATTTAGAAGAATATAAAGGCGTGTTTGTCTTCGCGCAGCAGGTAGATAACAAGGTAAGCAGCATTGCTCTTGAACTGATTGGCGAAGGAAAGAGACTTGCAGAAAAATTAGCGACAGAAGTGACAGCAGTATTGGTTGGAAGCGACGTCAAAGGGCTGGTGGATGAGCTTGCCGCTTACGGTGCAGATAAGGTGATTGTAGTAGATGATCCTGAATTAAAGGAGTATAGAACAGAGCCTTATGCACATGCATTGGCATCTGTTATCAATCAGTATAAACCTGAGATTTTATTGGTAGGTGCGACTGCGATTGGTCGTGATTTAGGTCCTAGAGTGTCTGCTAGAGTACATACAGGTTTGACAGCAGACTGTACTTCTCTTGAGATTGGTGATTTCCCAATCAACCCAATTCCAGGCAAGGAGCAGAAACACAATCAGTTGCTTATGACGCGTCCTGCATTTGGTGGAAATACAATTGCTACAATTGCATGTCCAGATTTCCGTCCTCAGATGGCTACGGTTCGTCCTGGTGTTATGCAGAAACTTGAGAAGAAAGAAGGCGCTAAAGCTGTTATCGAGGAGTTCAACCCTGGATTTACACCAGACAATAAGTATGTTGAGATTGTAGAGGTTGTTAAGAACCTTACAGATACTGTTGATATTATGGATGCTAAGATTCTTGTATCTGGTGGCCGTGGTGTAGGAAGCCCAGAGAATTTCAAGATTCTTGACGATCTTGCAGAGGCAATTGGCGGTACAGTTAGCTGCTCTCGTGCTGTAGTAGATGCTGGTTGGAAGAATAAAGACTTACAAGTTGGTCAGACAGGTAAGACTGTTCGTCCTAATGTATATTTTGCAATTGGTATTTCTGGTGCGATTCAGCATTTGGCAGGAATGGAGGAGTCTGATATTATTGTTGCAATCAATAAAGATGAGACAGCACCGATTTTTGATGTCGCTGATTATGGTATTGTAGGCGATTTGAATAAGATTGTACCAATACTTACAGAGCAGATTAAGGCGGCTGTTGCAAACAAGTAATTGCAGAATTATGAATTTTACATAAAACCTCAAAGGATTTATCCTTTGGGGTTTTTTTTTGTTGAAAGATGGAGTATAATCAAATAAATAGTGTGAAATTTTAAGTCCCCTACCCTGATTAGTATGCCCGCCAAAGCGGGCAGATGGGAGTTCGTGT
>BLMC01000136.1 GCA_011959805.1 Lachnospiraceae bacterium
GCACGAGTCTGTGCAATCGAGTAGAGGAAGATAAGTCTTCCCTACTTGCGCCGGGCACTCAAGTGCCCGTGTGCAAAAACAGTGGACAGGTTAATCCTGCCCACTGTTGTATTCACTAATAACAAATAACATAGCGCCAAGCATAATTCCAAAATCTGCAAGGTTAAACACAATTGTGCTAAATTTATTGGCACATTTTTTTAGAAATTTATTTTGTAAATTTCTTGTATCAATTGAAAATGAGAAATAATCCACTACATACTTCCTCTTTAGTCGGTCATATGTGTTACTGTAAGCACCTCCCAGAATCAGTGCAAGTCCCATTTTCAAAACGCTCTTTCCTTGCCGTCCCAATGTTGCAACAAATATTCCTGTGACAAATGCGCTAAAAACAAGAGAAAGAACCGCTACAAAAGATTGATTTTTATCGCCAATATTAAGGATAGCACCTTTATTGTGATATTTTTTTATAATAATGCTCTTTTTGAATTTGGTTTTTTCATCGTTTCTGTGCTGATTGGATTTCCAGTTTTTTTCAATGTGATATTTTATTAAACTATCTGCTGTAAAAAGTGACACAAGTGTCATAATATATGGCATATCTCCACACCCTTCTGATCTTTTGTTTTAGTTTAACGCTATCACAGGTGTGTATGATTGTCAATCTCTGATATTGTGCCGATTTAGATTCCATATACCAAAAAGCAAAAATACGCGATACTATTTATTTGTTTATCACAGTATCAACTGTTCCAGTATTGTTCTTTGCAGTGTTATTGGTACTGCTCTCCACGCTGCTATTCTCTATATTACTGGTTTCTGTACTGCCATTTTCTATATTATCGTTCCTATCGTTATTTCCAGTATCATTATTTTCGGTTCTATTGTTTTCAGTTCCATCATTGGCAGTATTGCTGGTTCCGTTATTGCCTGTCTGACTACTATTGGTGCTATTATTTGTCAAATTCCGCACATTAAGTCGCTCGTGCAAACCACTATAAAACGCTTCTACCTCGTCGTTGATTTTAAAACCATTTGTCTGAAGAACATTAATATATTCCTTGACAATTTTTCCTAAATTGCTGTCTGGATGCGCATCTGCAAACTGTTGATAGTATTCCAACACGTCTTTCCTTATTGTATCATTGGTATTCTCTTTATAGTAATGTTGCACACCTGCTGATTTATCATATCCACCGCTAATTGCGTTTGTTGCAATCTCCTCATACATTCTAGCAGCCGCCTCAGAAGATACTCCATTGGGAAATCTTTCCAAGTGCTGTTCAAACAGACGTGCACGTTCCAGCATCTCAGGCAAAATCATATTGATAACTTTTCGATTCTCTTGATCTGACATTACCATAGAAGGGGTATCGCCCTCAAGTCGCATTAAATCCATAAACGCAACCATATCTTCTGACATATATTGTCTGCTGTCCTCAAGCCGTGTAAAATCAATATCCCTAATATCATCTCGAAAATTTAAAAGACCTGAGAAAAAATTACTAATATCTGTTACCGCAGCCCCTGCAATATTTGTATTAATGTAATCCATAATACTATTAGGATCTGTGTTCTCATCTCCTATCATTGCGTCAAACTCACTAAAATCACCGTTTGCAGTGCCTGATGCTGTCTCACTACCGCCCTCATTGCCGGCACTCTCGTTTGTCTGGGACTGATCTGCACCTGTAATTGGGTCTTTATTTTCATTTCTGTTATCTCTCTTCCCACAGGCCGATACAGAAAGTGCACAGGCAAAACATATCGCTGTAAGCATTGCCTTCTGTGCCGTTGAACCTTTTTTTATGATAGTCTTTTTCATAAATTTTTTCCTCCATAAGATTACATAGTTGTTACTGCTTTTCCTATTGTTTCTCATTTTCGGAAAAATATTCAAAGTAACCAGATGATTACTATTAATGGGATTTATTACTTCATGCTTCAAGAACTTTACATTTGTTTTGAGAAAAATGTATTTTTATTAGCATGTAGATTTTAGACAACTCTTCCTAATTTCTAAAAATTCACCAAAAATATGTACTAAACTTGTTTCTGATACACCAAAAACAACACATTTTCACGGTTTCTTCTTATAATTACTTCTATCTGTATTCCCAATCAGAACCTCTATCGCAAATATACCTTCCTTTCTTTAGACTTATATTCAATTATAAAAAATGCTTGACACAAATCCGATTTCGGACTATAATACCAAGTATGAAATCGGACTTAAATAAGAATTGAATATGGAAAGGAATCAAAATTATGACACTACGCCCTTTGCCAAAACAAAATGACATCAACCGTCTCAACAAAGCATTTGCAGAACTATATCACGATCTCTGTGTTCAGATTGGCATATCGGACAGCGTTTTTGACATTTTCTATGCAATTGCAGCGCTCGGCGATGGTTGCTGTCAACGAGATATCTGCGATTATGCCTTTACGAGCAAACAGACGATACACTCTGCAATTCATAAATTGGAAAAAGAAGATCTGCTCTGTCTAAAACATGGAAAAGGACGCGAAATGCTAATTTTTCTAACTCCTGCAGGAGAGCAATTTATGAAGGAAAAAATTACACCTATCATTTGTATGGAAAATGCGGTTCTCTCGCAGATACCGCCAGAAGAAATTGACCAGCTGATTCAGCTGACAGAAAAATGTCTGAATTGCCTTCGCGACCAGTCAAATCAGATGTTTGGAACTACTCAGAAAAAATTTTCCCCATAAAATACAGAAAGGACTATTAAAATGAAAATTCAATTGTCAGACCATTTCACAACACCACGATTACTACGATTTGTTTTTCCATCAATTATTATGATGATTTTTACCTCCATCTATGGTGTGGTCGATGGTCTGTTTGTATCAAATTATGTAGGAAAGACCCCCTTTGCCGCCGTCAATCTAATTATGCCATTTTTAATGATTATGGGCACTGTTGGATTTATGTTTGGCACAGGTGGAAGCGCAGTTGTCTCGCAAGCGCTCGGAGAAGGAAAACCAGACAAGGCAAATCAATACTTTTCTATGATGGTTTATGTTGTCATTGAGAGTGGTGTTGTATTGACAATCGCTGGTCTCCTTTTTTTGCGTCCGATTGCCGCCGCTTTTGGCGCTACTGGCGAAATGCTTGACAATTGTGTCGTATATGGACGTATTATTTTATGCACACTGACAGCATTTATGTTACAAAATATATTTCAAAGTTTTCTAGTCACAGCCGAGCGTCCACAACTTGGTCTTGCTGTCACTGTTGCTGCTGGTGTCACCAATATGATTCTTGATTTTGTTTTTATCGCTGTTTTTCACTGGGGTATTGTCGGCGCAGCAGCAGCCACTGCAGCAAGCCAGTTGATTGGCGGACTTGTGCCACTAATATACTTCTTAAGGCCAAACACAAGCAAACTACACTTGGTAAAAGCCAAACTGAATGTGCATATTTTAGGCAAAACTTGTATCAATGGCTCCTCAGAATTAATGACTAATATTTCTATGTCACTTGTCAATATTTTATATAATTTCCAACTGATGCATTACATTGGCGAAGATGGAGTAGCCGCATATGGTATTATTATGTATGTAAGTTTTATCTTTGCAGCAATCTTTATTGGCTACTCTATTGGCAGTGCACCCATTATTGGCTATCACTATGGTGCTGGAAATCATATGGAATTAAAAGGCTTATTCCAAAAAAGCCTCTGTTTAATTACACTTTGGAATATTATTTTGACAGCTTTAGCGATTCTAACCGCACAGCCACTAGCAAAAATTTTTGTTGGATATGATATTGGTTTGACCAAACTAACCACACGGGCACTGGCTTTATATTCCTTATCGTTTTTATTTATGGGTTACAATATCTTTGGTTCTGCTTTCTTTACAGCACTTGGAGATGGTGTGGTTTCCGCCGCAATTTCTTTTTTGAGAACATTATTATTCCAAGTTGTAGCTGTGTTAATTCTTCCGTTCTTGTTAGGCATCGATGGCATCTGGCTTGCAATCGTAGTCGCAGAACTGCTTGCGCTTATTATCACTGTCTACTTTTTTATCAGAAAAAAGGACGACTATCATTATCTATAAAAGGCATTGATAGAGTGCGCGAAAAAATGCCTTGTAATCCTGTCCTTCCGAAAGTCCAGACACACTGCCATCTCCCGCCTCTATGATCTGCCAAGTGCCATTATCAAGCTCCGCAAAATCCACAGTGTAAAATACGCTTGGCAGATTGCAATATTTTTCAACAAGTGCCTTGGGCGGCGTAGCGGCAGTCGAAAGCTGTCCCGAATTTCTCGATACCGTCGCAATTTCATGATTCATGTAAAACACACGATACTCATTTGTTCTGTCACCATATCGTTTCAAGTCCAAAAATTCCTTGATACAAATTCCTCCTGTGAGCAAATTTCCACGATATTGATAAAACACCTCCATCCATTGATGAAACGTATCTTGGTCAATAGAATGGTCAAAGTATCGTGGAAATTCTGTGCCCTTAACAGACTTCACATAGTCTTTTACCATAAATCGTGAAAATTCTTTCTTTACTTCTGCAATATTAATCTCCTGATGCAATGGAAAAACCTGCATTTTGGCAGTATCTTTTGCAACAAACTTGTATACATTGGGAAAGACATGCATTGTTGTATATGCCTCTGGATCTGTTATCAAATAAATACCGCGTTCTTGTAACTGACTATAAAATGTCTCATACTGTTCTGGCTTCATCATCCACCCACGATAGACAGCCATCACTTCTTCTGACGGCGCATTCGCGAGCACCAACTTTCCCTCGTCAAACCATTTTTCATATCCAAATATTATCACATCAAACAAACCAGTTTCTACCACTGCATCATACTCTTGCTGCAAATCCTCATCGACCCTTCGCGTATCAAAAAAGCTTGACGGGAACACAATTGTATTTACCATACCTATACCACTCCTATATCACATGAACTTCTACCTGCCCGCTTTTGCGGACCTACAAATCAGGATGCATGAAATTAAAATTTCACTCTAAAATCAAATACATCTTCTCTTGTTAAAATCTGTGCCCACCGCGCAGAAATCAATTTCGCATAGTGTAATACATTAAACCCATAATTGCCCAACGCATATCCGTCATTCATTTCCAAAAAAATTGTCTGCTCTTTTCCATCTTTTACCACCACCGCAAAATCAATACTACATCCCATTGGACGATTAGAAATGGTACGAAATGCCGCCACCACACAATCAATTACTTTCGGATCATAACAGTAATGATAATCGCCCTTGTATGGTCTAATATCCACCAATTCATCATAGAGCATAAACCCGCGCCACTCCCTTTTGATATCCAACACCTCTGTACAAAGCACCTCATAATTCTCATAACAACTACCACACCCTACCAAATCCCGTGGTCCATTTATAACGGTCCCTGCAAAAGCTTTGTCTCGAACTGGTTTTACAAACACACCCCACTTTTCAGGATTTGCATTGATAGAATCAATATAATCTGTCCAAATGTTCCGCCCCATAAAAGGCTTTAATTGCGCTGGATAATCTTCACAGATTGGCTTTACATGAAATTTGTTAAAAATTGTCTGTACTTGATCAATATAATCCAACACAATATCCTCCGCTGTCACAATATTATAAATTTCGTCAATCACTTCGTATTTTACAATCTCCGCTCCCATCTCCCGAAAACCGAAAACAGCATGCGAGATATTCTGCGAGTGGTATTCCCCATTTTTTCTTATTTTTGCATATATTTTCATTCTCAATCTCTTTTCAGTAATAACATTTAAAATCTTTTTTATAAGACTTTACACATAATCGCCAAGCTCATACACTTTCGTAAACTGCCTCTCTCGTTCTTCGGGCAAATGATGACTAAGCCATAATCCAAATAACTTTTCCAACAGCCCATTATCTATTACTTTCAACAATTCTTTCTTTATCATTTTGTTACTCCTGTTGCTACTTGTCAAGGACATATTCATCATTTTTCATCACTTTTTCTTGGTTTGCTATGTTTTCCATACTTTAAATCGTGGAGAATGACACGCCTTAACTTGTCTTCTACGCTTTGGGTACTTGCATCAGAAAAATGCACCTCGACTAAGTAGGTCGTCTTATCAATCTTCTTTTGCAAACAGGACATTAATCACTCTGTGGTGTTGGTTTGAATATTATCGCTCATCTTCTCTCCTTTTTGGGCAAAAAATAGAGCATATAGATTTCAGTTTCTATACGCTCTAACGCTGTTACCATACTTGACTTTGATTGATATGATTGATTATGCTAATTGCATAACCTCGGCTTCAAGTTCCTTTAATTCGTCTAATGATAATGAGGGAACACATAGCGCGATTTCGTCAAGTGATAGTTTTCCCATTTTTATCATTCTTTCTGCGGTTTCTCTGTCTGCGTCATGCCTTTCGCTTCTGATAAATGATTTCATTATCTGTTCTTCATCAAATAAACTCATCATAATCGTCACAACCTCCTTTTCTCTCTGCGCTAAATATTCCCTTAAAACATTCCTATCCTTGCATATGCGAATCGTTTCTGTAACCGCCTTTTGTGTCATTCCATGCTGTTTTGTCTGCTCGTTAAAAACTTTGCAGAAAATAATGTACTGATTGATAATGTCATCTGTATCGCTTTCATAAATAACCTTTGCTTTTACTTCAATGTCAATATCCACACTCTCAAAAAATTCTTTAGACAAAGATATTTTATCGGGTTTCCGCCCTTTGTTTCCCGTAAAAATCACATAAAGTTCAGGCTTTGGCATTTTTACTTTCCTGCTTTTGTAATAGTCTTGGCAGGTACGCTGAAAATATTCGTGATAGCTTTGCGCCAGATACAGCAAAATTCTTACTAAAATATTCACTGTCCATGTAGACTGTGCTTCCACAAGTATCAGCAGTTTATTGTTGACAATAAAGCCTAAGTCGTTATACAGATTATCAGTCAGCACATTTGTGATTGTTACATCTGTAAGTGAGTCCTCTGTTGCTGTGGTATCCTCTGGGTGGAGTGTTCTATACAACTTTAGCAGATAACTTTTATTCTGAAAAAGGTCAAGAAATACGCTATCTTTTGCTTTGCGCTTCGCCATTATCTCCTGCACCTGTTTGGTATCGTCCGACACCTTATCACCTCAATTTCTAAAAATCTATGACACAAGATACGATATATCCTGCTCCTTCCACACTTCAATTATACAAAAAACCGCCTGTCTTCACAATAAAATTCACATTAAATTTCTTCCTCCGTTTAATCCTGCTCTGTTGTCTATTATGCTGTCGACTCTCGTTCTGAAGCTCCATCTCAAGGTTCTTTTTATTGTAGCTAATATTACACCTAT
>BLMC01000137.1 GCA_011959805.1 Lachnospiraceae bacterium
GAAAAATTTTATTCAGCATGGCTGCGGCGGGAGCTGCCATTTCCGCTGCGGCTTTTATGGCAAAAAAGCATACTGTCAGACACGGAAAACCCGCACCGGATACAGAACCGAATGACGTTTTTGAGAAAGATGAAGAATATTTTCCCGATTTTCTTCAAGACGGCTTCGGCGTGGAGGAGGAAACTCCTGCGGAGCAGGGGATATACCTGACTGCCGATGAAGCGGGATTCCTCAAATATATCCTCGAAGGGATTGAAAATATCGGGATTCTTACGGACAGCCGGATTGCAGAGGTTGAGAAACTTGCACGGAAAAGGAAAATCCCGCACACAGACCGTATCAGGGAAATCAAAAATGCCTGTGAGGGGTGGGACAGCGACAGGGAACTTTTACAACAGTGCATCAATGACATCAGGGAGGTGCTGGAAGGCGGATTCCCGGAAGATTTTCTTGAATATGTCAGTGACAGTCAGGCGGCTGGCAGTGATGCAGCTTTATCATAAGAACAATAAAAACATACAGTGACAATGGGGCATACGGGGATTTATCTGTATGCCCTTGAATTTATAAAAAATGGAGGGTTTGAACATGAGTAAAGCTATGGAAAATGTAACAGCAAAGACAGAAGAAACCAAAGCGGAGAAATTTGTCCGTCTTGGGGAGTACCGTATCAACAAGGCGATGGACGCCATTGGCAGGATTGAAAACCTTGCCAACCGTTCCGCCTACGACTACACGCCGGAGCAGGTGGAAGCCATGTTTTCGGTTCTGGAATCAAAGGTTGCGGAAGTAAGGACAAAGTTTACCGCTGTAAAAGTAAAAGAAGCTGCCGCCTTTTCTTTTGGGAACAAGGCAGAATAGGAGGGAAGAAACGATGATGGGAATGGAAATTTTAAGCACAGGGGATAAGATACTGCACACCATGAAGGAGATGGAGATGGGCATACCGGGGCTGGCGGCTCTGTCCGGCGTGAATGAAAACACGCTGCTTGACATCATGGCAGGCATACGGGAACCGGATTTGACTACACTCTGCCAGATTGCGGATGCGTTTGGTGTCTGTGTGCGTGATCTGTGTCCTGATAAGGAGCATTATGCTGTGCCAGTGGAAAAAGACACGCTTGCGAAGCTGATTGTGGTCAGCGAGATGAACGGGGTGGAGCTTGACGCTTTGATAGCTTCCATTCTGGAAAAGGGCATAGAGGAAAACGGATTTTATGATTAAGGAGGATGCAGATGGCAGGAGAATACCTTGTTTCAAAGAAATACCATGAAATTTCCATACTTGCAAAGGAAACCGCAGGGCAGGTGTCCAAAAACGGGGAGGAATGGGCAAAATACCTGACTACTGCCGCAAGGCTGTACCGCTACCCGTTTGAGGACCAGATGCTTATTTACGCCCAAAGACCAGATGCCAAAGCCTGCGCCCTCATGGAAACATGGAATGAAAAAATGTTCTGCTGGGTAAACCGTGGGGCAAAGGGGATTGCGCTTTTTGACCGGGAGAGCGAACGCCCAAGACTGAAATATGTCTTTGATGTGTCAGATGTGCATAAGGCAAGGAGGATAGGAAAAGACCCGTACCTGTGGGAAATCAGGGAGGAACACAAAGACACGGTGCTTGCACAGCTTGAAAAAACATACGGCGCAACGGACAAAGATAATTCTTTTGAAAGCAGGCTCATCGAAATTGCGGGGAGGATTGCGGAGGATTATTATAAGGAGATTCTTTCCGACATGACCTATGCAAAGGAAAACAGTTTTTTAGAGGAGCTTGACGATTTGAACGTGGGGCTGCGGCTTCGGGAAACACTTTCCACAAGCATCGCATACACACTTTTATCAAGGTGCGGTGCTGACATGGATTTGTGGAAAGACGAGCTGAACTTTGATTATATCAGTGAGTTTAATACGGCGGAGGTACTGTCCGTAATCGGCAACGCCACTACGGATATGTGCAGACCTCTGTTAATGGAAATCGGGAAAACGGTTGCAGCATATGACCGCAATATTGCAAGGCAGAAAGCCTCAAATAAGGCAAAAGAAAAGGCGGATAAGGTACATACCGACACCAGAGAAAAAAATCCCCAAGAAAACCAAAGTGAAAATTTTGGCAAATTTTCACTTGCAAATGCGCCAGAACCACGCTATAATGCTTTAAAGCGTGAAAGCGTATTACAGACAAGGACGGACATACCCATCTATGTGACAGGGGAGCAGACTCATAAAAATATAGAAACGGAGGGCATTGCATATGGAACTGACATACGAGAAGAACGGGGACTATCTGATACCAAACCTGATACCGGACAGCGAGCCGGAGGAACCGCTGACCAAGTACGGTCTGATGCACAGGAAATACCTGATGGAACAACGGAGGGGGATTTACAGCGGGATGCTGATGACGGGCAGGTTGAAAGCGCACTGTCTGGAAGTGCAGAAACAGGCAGAGGAGAGAATGGACTTCCTGACGGGGCAGATGGCGAAATCGGAGGGAGTGGACGAAGCGCTGAAAGCAGCCGACCAGATGAAATGGGTGGCGAAGATGAACGCAATCAGGCACTCGGCGGAGGAAACCGTACTGACGGAGCTGGTATACAGCCTGTAAATAATGATGCACAACCGAATATGGAAACGGAAAAGCCGGATAATGGAGAAGGAAATTCATTGTCCGGCTCTTTTTTGCAGAATTTACAGTTTGCAGGGGACAGCATGGAGCTTCAGAAAGGGATTTTATGCGCTGACACATTCCTTATCCATAAAAGACCGGAGATTGCGGGCTATTTTGCAATGGAGCAGGACACAAGGCTGCAAACGGAATACCTTAAAAATTCTTTCCACATGGAGGAATATACGGAACTGGACATAGGGGAGGTAAGGGCGGGATACTGTGCCGATGAGGACGGTCTTACCATGTGGAAAGGTCATTACCTTACCCGTGAAGCGGAAGCGAGAATATCATGGGAAGATGCCCGTTTCTATGTCAATTCCTATATGGAAGATGGCGTTTACCTGCTTCCGGGAGAAAAAGCGGAACAGATTGACACAGGCGGAATCTATCAGCAGCTTGATTTATTTTCCATGTTCTCCGAACAGGTGGGCGGCATTGCCGCAAAAGAAGCGGAGCAGGGCGTTATCCCGGCAGAAAAGGAAAAACCGGAGCTGCCAAAGAACGTGCTGCCAAAAGAACAGCTTGACACAATCCTGCGGAGTGGGGGCGGCAGGGATAACAGCCGCAAGCGCATTTATGCGAAGTACCAGCAGGGCAAGACACCGGAGGAAATGGCAGAATTTCTCAGGAAAGAATACAAAATTACCGGAAAAGGCTTTGAATTTGAAGGAAAACAGTTATCCGTATGGTTCAATGAGCAGGGAATGACAGCGGGATATGGCACATCGGCATTGGAAAATCCCAAATTTACTATGAGCTGGCAGGAAATTGAAAAAGAGATACGCTCGCAGGTGGAAAGCGGTGCTTATATGGGTGCAAATGAAGCCTACCTTGTGGACGAAGTGGAACGGGGGCGGATCGCTGACCGTCTGTATTTCTTCTTCCGTGACGGCATGGGGGAACTGCCGGAAGGACTGGAATTAAAGGCAACCAATTACCCGGATTCCCATGCGAAGTTAGTGGCACTGTTATCGACACCAGAAGGTGTTGATATGGCTGCTTCTTATATGGATAAGGCATTGGCACAGCTTGAAACGGGGGAGAAAAAACTGCGTTTCCGTTCACTCATGCCGAAAGAGGAACTGCGGGCAGAGCTTGACAACCTGCTTCTTATTAGGAAAACATTCCCGGCGGCTGACCATGTGGAGGTAAAAAAAGAGGATTTTATCACGCAGGACGAGATAGACCACAGCCTCGGAAGGGGAAGCGGGTTTAAGCATGGCTCATTCCGCATCTATGATTATTTCATGGAGGGGCATGACAGCAAAGAAGCAGCGGATTTCCTGAAACATGAGTATGGTACGGGCGGCTGTTCCCATGCGCTTGCCGGCTCAGACCACAGTTGGGAAGATCATGATTTTAAGGGTATAAAACTGGAAAAAGGCAGCATCATGAAGCCTTATGCGGAAGTGCTTCTGTCTTGGAAAGTCGTGGAAAAACGTATCCGCAGGCTCATTCAGGAAGACAAATATTTATCCCCAAAAGGGAAAGAAGCCTATGCGGAATATAAAGAGGAACAGGCGCAGAAAGCGCTTGAACAGGCACAGGAACAGATGGAGTGTGACACAAAGGTTTCCTGCAAGGATGCCATTGACAGGGCTATCGCTGAAAATTTTGACGGATACCGCCTCCCCAAAGGGACAGCGGAAAATGTCATAAAGGAATACGGCGTTGACCGTGTCAGCTATGTGCTTGCAAACACAGTCATGCACCGGAGGCAGGAGGAGAGGATTTCCCCGGAAAATAAGGAGTGGGCAAAGTCTGTCGAGCCTTATGCGATGTATGAGAGCCGGGATATAGTAGCCGCTTCCCACCCGGCAATTCTGAATGGATTTATCAACCAGACAAGGAAGTATATAGAGCGTGAAAAAGAATTGGAAGCATTGGCAGAACCACAAGAACAGGAACAGGCTGTAGAAAATGATACACCGGATATTTCTGATGGAGAACTGGACTGGCATATCGTACATGATATGGACGATGATAACGGACAGCCTGCGGAGTGGGCGGCGAAGCTGCCTAATGGGGAATTTCTCTGGATTGACAAGGAAACGGAAGGGTATGCCTTATACAATACCCACCATACGGACGCAAGCCCCCTTTCTGTTTCGGAAACACTGGACGGGGCAAAGGAGAACGGAGAAGATTACGCAAAAGAATTTGCCGCTGTTCCTGTAAAAGAGGCAGAGAAAGTAATAGTTGCGCTGGAATCGTCAGAAGATTTTGCAGAGCCAAAGATAGGATTTTATACACATCACTATTCCGATGGCAGGGAAGGAGTGCGTTACCGTCTTGTGACACAGGGGGAGGACGGGCTTTTGATACCATACCCGGAGCATAACCGTTTCTTTCTTAACCGTGAACTGGCTCAAGAGTATATAGACAGCCATGCCGATGTGATTGATGTGATAGGATATGATGAGATTGTTGTCCAGTCCATGCAGGAGCAGAGTGCATATAAGAGGGCGCAGGAAGGGAAAGAAACTTCTGGACATGATGTCAATCCTTCTGCAAGGCAGAAGGATTTGAGGTCAGATGACACCATTTCCATTAACGGGCAGGAGTGCGTAAAGACGGACGAATGGAAGTCAGGCGATGATGTATATGTGCTTGGCAATTCCGTAGTGGACAGTGATTTCTTCTATGTGGAGGTAAACGGAAATACGCATTTTGAGTATGACCATAAACCGGACAGGGAGGAAATAGAGGAAGATTATCTGAACCTTGAAGTCATAAGGGATATTGACCGCCACGAAGCGGAAGTGTTCTCACGCTTTGAGGGCAGCGACAATTTCCCGGATATGGATGCCGCCGAAGCCCGTAGGAAGCTGGAAAGCGGCGAAGCTGCAAAAGAAGCGGAAGCTATGCTTGCCTTTGCAGAGCAGGTCGCAAAAGAAAATGAGGTTGAAACTTACAAGAGATTTTCCGTCACGGAAACAAGCGATGCCTTTGCACCGGGGGAAGATTTTGCTGTTTGGGACGATATTCGTGATGAGTATTTCCATGAAAGCGATGGAACAGTACGCACCTTTGCGACAGCGGAGGAAACAGAGGAATATCTGCATCAGGTTGAAAAGGAAACCGACAGACAGGAAACGGCGGAATGGGCGTATGTGGAACGTGTAAAAGCAGAGGCGGGAATGGAAACTTCTGGACATGATGTCAATCATTCTGCATTGCAGAATGATTTGAAGCCGGATTACCGGGTTGGGAATACTGTATATATAGACAATAAGCCCTATGAGATTACCCGAACCGATGATTGGAATGTCGAGATTATGGACCGTTCCCTGTTCAATCCTCCTCGACGATTAGAAAGCAGGGAGAACTTTGCAAAGCTGCTCCGGCAGGATGAACGGAACGCACATTTGTTTATGCCGGAAGAAAAAGAACCTGACCAGACAGGTTATACAACGGAAACGGTGAAGGTCTATCCGGGCGAAAAAAACAACCTGCCCTATGATGTGGCTGTTGAGAAGCTGCATTTTGGAGAACCGGAGAAAGCTGAACCGGGAAAGCAGGATTACAAAGTTGGCGATACCGTTACCATTGAGGGGACGGAGTTTATCATTGAAAATATTTCTGACAGGGAAGTGCAGCTCCGTGACCCGAAACTGCTTTACCCGATCTTCCGGGCAGAGAGCAGGGAGAACTTTGAGCGCCTTATGGCAAAGGAAACAGAAAATGCCATGCCGGTTCAGCCAGTGACCACAAAACAGGCAGAACCGAAAAAAGCGGCACAGATTGATAAATCCAATGCTGTAAATTTCCACATCACGGACGATGCCCTCGGAATCGGTGAGTCAAAGGCGAAGGAAGGTTTTTCGCCTAAAGAGAAATTCAGGAGGAATATCGAAGCAATCCGCACCCTTGAGAAGATTGAGGGAGAGAACCGCACAGCCACGCCGGAAGAACAAAAGATTTTATCACAGTATGTCGGATGGGGCGGTCTTGCGGATGCCTTTGATGAAAGCAGAAGCGCATGGGCGGGGGAATACCGGGAACTGAAAAGCCTGCTGTCCGATGCAGAATACGCTTCCGCAAGGGAGAGTACCTTAAATGCCCATTACACAAGCCCTGTCATTATCCGCAGCATTTATGAAGCCTTAGAGAACATGGGTTTTGCAAAAGGGAATGTGCTTGAACCTGCTATGGGCATCGGCAATTTCTTCGGTATGCTGCCGGAAAAGATGCAGGAAAGCAGGCTGTACGGCGTGGAGCTTGACGGGATTACCGGAAGGATTGCAAAACAGCTTTATCCCAACGCAAATATCAAGATTTCCGGCTTTGAAAAAACAGATTATCCCAACGATTTCTTTGATGTTGCAGTAGGGAATGTGCCTTTTGGACAGTATAAAGTGTCTGACAGGCAGTATGATAAAAATAATTTCCTTATCCACGATTATTTCTTTGCAAAAACGCTGGACAAAGTGCGTCCGGGTGGCGTGGTTGCTTTTGTGACGAGCAAGGGAACAATGGACAAGAAAAGCCCCGAAGTGCGGAAATACCTTGCGCAGAGGGCAGAGCTTTTGGGGGCGGTCAGGCTGCCCAATACCGCTTTTAAGGAGAACGCAGGAACGGAAGTCACTTCCGATATTTTATTCTTAAAGAAGCGTGACCGGATTATGGATTTAGAGCCGGACTGGGTACATCTTTCAGAAGATACAAACG
>BLMC01000138.1 GCA_011959805.1 Lachnospiraceae bacterium
CTTCAAACATTCCCTGAAAAGAATTAATCTGCCTGTCCTACCATTTCCATCTTGAAAAGGATGAATACTCTCATACCTAATATGAAATTCAGCCAATGTAGAAATGTCTACTTTCTGGTTATTATACCAATTCATTAATAAATACATCTCTTGAACTACATTTTCTGGTCTTACAGTCTGATACATACCGATCATATTAGCACGCTTTTTATGACATTCAACATCACTATTAAACACGAAATACCACTCTCTATCAAATGGTAAATATACATACCACCAACCTTCTGGCATTTGATTCCTATTGTTTCTATTTTATCTTTATAAGGAAGCCATTTTAACAAAATATTTTTTATCGTCCATAATTTCTCCTATCCGACTGGATAAAAACAACATTTTAAATTCTATTTTACTTCTCCAAATTTAACTATAGGGATTGATTATCTCAACCCCTATATCATTCATTATAATGTCCCTTACAAGATTTCACAATAATTTGGTCATCAGAAATTTCATAAATCAAACGATTCACTTCATCTATTCACTTGCCCATTCTTTATCTGCTCGTCTGCCCTGTTCAATTTTGCAAGATATTCCACATTGTTCTTAGCTTTTTCCAATTCGTTATATTCTGCCTCAGAAATAATAACAACATTTTTATTTTCCTTACGTGATACAATCACTGGTTCCCCATTAAACGCTATATTAAAATACTTTTTTATATTTGCCCTTACATCCATCTGCTTTGTTGCAATCATAGTGCACCTCTTTCCGTACTTAAAATCGTGCTTTTTATTGTACTCATATTATGTACAAGCCAATAAAATTTATGACCTGAAAGCAACATTTTATCCATTATTATTTTTTAATATCTCTTTAATCAGTTAAAATCAGACTTTTATTCAATCCACCATGCTTTGTCTTTCATTTCTAATGAAAAACTTCTCTCCACAAACAATTGTATATTATCGCTTGTTTTTGGGGCTTCCTCTGCCTTGTTCTCTAATTGCAATCTCAATTTTCTAGCCATTTCACTATGGTCAACAGTTTTAATGAGTTCACCCTTATCAAATATTAATTCCTCCAAAACTTCATATGCCCATGCCCTCTGATATCCCATGTGTATATAATATTTTTTTATAAAGCCTTTCCCTATGAGTATTTTACCAGTGTACTCCATAAATATATTTAAATTTTTATAAAGATGATGTCCCATATACTGAAAAGATTTCTTATTTTCCCTCTCAGGACTCACATTATTTATTTTAGGATAATGATCATTCTCAGAATTTATATATAAATTTTGAAGCATAATTCCTTTCTTAGAAATATAATACTCGCACCAATATCCATTCCAACAGGCGGTACAACATGCAATTGGCTTTATTCCATAATCTAATGGATTAAACTGTATAGGGTTGCTAATTGCAACTATTGAATAATTATCTTCTTTATATATAAATCGATCACCGACTTGCGCTGTCATTAAAATTCTCCATTTCTTCCGATAAAATCAAGTATTCATCTATATCTAACTACTCCCACAGGCAAGCCCGTGGGGTTCTTACTACCAAGTTTCGCTTGTAATCGTACATCATTTTCAGACTTTGGAATACAAGTGTAAATCTATTTGAGTAAGCACTTTCATTACCAAGCAGTCCTACGACCACATTAGCGGTAAATTTCTATCATTTGAATTGTATTCAAATTGCGATAAGGAAGTATAGTCAATCTCCCTATGTATTTGGTTTATCCTATTTTTATTCCACTATTTAATACTTTCATTTTATTAGCCTTAATCCACTCGATGAAAGCTTTTTCTTTATCGTAACATTTATCAAATTCACAAATGCATTTCACTTTATCGATATCTTTGGTTTTAGAATCATAATAGTATAACAGAAACGAGGAATCCCAATCCCATTGTACTATCGTTCCATCAGTTAAATGATACATTCTATCTGATAGTTTCTTTTTGATATAATCATCTGCTGTATGGTCATATTGACTTGCTCTATAATTATTAGACACTTCTATATATGTGTCTCCAGATACCTTGAATTTCCTTTCTATCGTTCTTTGAAATCCCGAAGGACATCGGTTTTTTATCGATTTACCAAAACGCTTTTTCTTATGAAACTTACCTTTACTGTTAATCGTAGTTTCTTTAACCCGTTTCATTAGTTTACTGGCATTTTTAGGTTCTGTTACAAAGACATCTCCAAGACTTCGCAAATGATTCGCATCTTCGTTTATAGCAAGCTGTCTGTTTATAGTATTCATCCTACATAATTCAGAATGTTTCGTTTTTAACTTCTTATAGTGATTGGAGTATTTCCAAGATTTACGACTCTTTTTCATCGTTCCATCGTTATTATAATTTTGTAGATTTGCTGCTCGTCTTGACCGATCCATAATAGGAAAGCCGTTCTAATCGTTCGCATTTCTGAATGCGATTGCCTCGTTCAGATAAATTTTTAAATCCTACTTCTGTATCAGATGTATAAGCAACTGTTTACGTTCCAATATCAGCACCGATAATTCCTTTCCCAAACTTATGTCTTGGATTGCCGTATTTATCATATTTCAGTTTGGCTTTCCCTTCAATGATTAAATGCAAATATATCCTATATTTACCACGGATTCGTTTTGGTACAAGAGTCGCATAGCAAGGCCTGTATGTACCTATGCAATACGCTTCATTTAAAAAACTTGAATTGCTTTATTATTCGTAATTTCAGGTTGCGCAAGATAAGATAAAATTACATTTATTTCATCCGTTTGCAACTGATCTTTCCTCTGTATTCAAGTGCTTTCATTTTATATCCATAATCATCACATATTTTTTGTAATATTTGTTTCAGAGTGGTATCAACATTTCCCTGCAATACAGAAAATCTGAATTTAGAACACCAAATGATATGATATTGAATCAAATATTTACAATACGAAGCACTATAATATTGTTCCTCACTCATTATTTTCCCCGAACTAATATTTTTCTTGAATGCCTCTACGCATCAAATCAAGGAAAGTAATCGTTTCACTTTCCTCAACGGAATAGATACGAGCAAGATTTTCCAGCTGCGTTTTCCACACAATAGGAATAGAGATATTGACTTGTACATTATTTGATTTTGGTGTACCCATTGCTTAAATATCCTTTCTATGTTATACATATGTTATATATATTCTATGTGAAAGTCAAGTGGAAAATATGTGGCTTTCATCCCATAGCCTTGCCTATGGGTTTTTCGTCACGAAATTATAACTTACATGCAATTAGAATTTCCTTATTTAAAATCCTATTATTATCAATAGCCATTTTCTCTAATTTCTTTAAATCAAATTCTTCTTTCTGAAATTTAAATTGAATCCAAGTTGGTTCATATTCTCTTCAATCAAGCCACAAAGCAGGATTATCATTTTCAAGTACCTCTTTAACAATTTCTAACAATCTTTCTCTCACTTTCTTAGATTGAACAAAACCACTTAAATCATAACTGATTCCTCTAGGATTCCAATACTCACCATACTCAGGTCTTGGATCAGGTTGCACTCATTTGTACCAAGGTATACCTTTTCTTGGATGCTGTTGTAATTCAGGATATTCAAAGATTGTTTTTCCGTTAGAATCTTTTTTCCTGTTCCATATCTAATACCAGATTTTCTTTGACCATCTGATAATATTACAAAATTTGTACCACACTCTCTACAAGTTCCATCACTTGCTCCATAATCGCTAAAATTTCCTCCTGCTGCACTGTCATACTCACACGAAGGACAACCATATTTCAAATAATCCAAGTAACTAATTACTATCATATTTTTTCTCCTACTATTCTTTCGATACATTGACAAGGTTCATAATGAGATCATTCATATCACCTTTATAAACAGGACACATTTTATGTGATCTCACACATTCACATTCATCATTTTTTCTAAAGGAACATCTTTCAATTCTTTCTAAATTCCATTGGTCTAATCTTTGAAATATGACATCCAAGTATCCAATGTGCCGAAACAGGTGATTTATAAATCCAAACTAATTCTTTATCTATTGGACTCACTTTATAGTAATAAATTTCATTAGGGTTCATCCAATCATAGTTGATAATTCTACATGCTTTTCTTTCAGCCTCATATGTTCCATCTGCTTCTAGCTCCAAAATCATTAATTTGTTTCCACATAAAGGACAGAAATTAAAACTCTTTTTTCTGTCTTATATCCACAATTACAAATTTTTTCATCAAATTTCCTCCAATCCATAAATATATCAATTTTACCCTGTTATACTGTACATTTCTTCCACTAATACCTAAACATTACTTTCAAAAAGCTTTGTGGCAATTTTATATAACTCTGGTACTTTATTCATAACTCTATCTATGTAATCTAACTTACCTTTGCATTTTGGCTTATGACTTTCATTATATGTTTCAAATTTATGCTGCAAATTAATATGATATTTATTTTCAAATTTTCTATATAAAACAGATCACCGTTCACGATAATTTGCATGGTTGTATCTTACAACATGATTAAGTATCTGCCGCTTCTCAGCAAAAGAAATCTCATCCACAAGCCCAATAATTACATCTTCCTTATATTCAATTTCTTTCTTTTGCTTTTCAATAATCTCATTCTGTTTTCTAACAGTAGATAAATTAGATTTAAACATCAACTTTGTTGATTCATCTGCATAAGGTAAGTATGTCGCTATAAATAAATCATCATTATTTACATAGCCACCAGTTTTACGAATTATAGGTAAAACTTCATCAGCAATCCAATTTGTAAAATCTTCTGCATTTGGTTTATGGCTTTTAAATACTAGCTTATAAACTCCGTTTTCTGTAAGAAATTTTTCACCAGCATTATTCAATTTTGGGATGTTACTTTCTTTCACATCCGAATTTTTTAACTTTATTACTTGTTTCTCTGTCATATTACCTATGGCTTTTCTTACGGCACTATCACCTAGTTCCAAACATTTTCCTACATGATATGGATTGAATAACACTTGTCCATTCAATTCAAAAATTTCTACTTCGTGTCCTTCAAAAATCATTAAATGATTCAAATAATTCTTCCTTCTCTAATAAATTCTGTTTCCACACAGCTTTAGACAACTTTTCATATGATGGATTATCAATACTTTTTGCCCATTGTTTGCGACATTTATAATTATGTTTCCAACCACCAGGAACATTATTTCTATTATTTCTAAGTCCAGAATAGTTTAAGCAATGATTTCTATTTCGTTGTCGCATAGATAAATATATTTTGGTTTCAGGATCAGAACCAGAAATCATTTCTCTTTTAGTTTCTAAGAGAGAACTTCTACTTCTAGTATGGAATCTTTTTCTATACTGTCGTTTTCCATAACAACTATATTCTTTATCTATTTTTAGAATAGGATATAAATAACTCAGCTTATATGGTGTTCCATTCCATTCAGTTACTCTTGTAATTAACTCATACGATTTTGATGTGTAAAAGAGTGTAATTTCCGAAAAAGAATTATAATTAAATAATTTAAAATCTCTCAAATCAGAAAAATGGTTAAAATAATGGTTTCTATATATAATATTTCTTTCCAATATATATTTTTTCTCTTTCAAATCATAAATTTTAAATTCTTTATAATACTGATATAATTCGTTTTTCCTATCTTGAATACCTTTGCTAAATAGATTATTTTGGGAAAAATATGTAACTAATCCTTTTTCCAGAAATATCAGAACATCCTCAAAAGAATATGTATAAATACCATGTACACTTTCCATATACTGTTGATTTTTCCAAGTAATATTACCATTTTTATACTTGTGATAATGACTTTTCATTATAACTACATATCTTGCTCTTTTCATATTGAAATCTGTATTATTGTACATTATTTATCCTCTCTAAAATGAATAAAATTCTTTCGACGAATTGTGGATTTTATGATTTACATTCCTTATTTTCTAAAGAATGCCGATATTTATCTAATATCTTTTTAATCTTTCCGTCATTAATCTTAGTGTTATATCCGCTAAGATATTGAATACATTCACTTACTTTTTTATCACCAGCCACTATACAAATCGATGCACCATCTACCATTAAGACATTTTTATATGTAGAATTATACTGTTTTACTTTTACTACATTTCTATCCATAACATAACTTACCTATCTCAACACAATAATACGTCTATAAAATTACTTAAATATCCCACTATATCCTTCTCCTTCCTATAATAAATATGGCAATGCTTTTAAATATTTTTCTTTAAGATTATTCGTTAACGTTTCTGTTTGAGATAGATGATCTTTCATATTAGCCATCTTAATCCAATACGCTTCTGATCTTGTATCTGAAAAATCTCTAATTTTCTTTACATAGTTTAAATAATCCATGTCTTTAGGTTTTGTAAGTAATTTTAAACATTCTTCAAAATAATCATATTCTTTTCCAAAACAACCACCCGAATAGTTCGTATCCTCAATTAAATCATGCATAATTGCCAAAGCAACACAGTTATCCATCTTATCATCTGGAATCATTGGATTCTCTGCAACGTATCCTGCAACTCTTAACACATGTTCCTATATTTTTGGTTCGTAATATTGCTTTGCATTCTCAGTGCATATCCTACGAAACTTATTTTGTCACCAACCTTTTTACAACTCTCTTAACTGGTATATCTACTGGACATTTAGATAATCTTTCTATTCTTGTAACTTTAATCGGTGCATTCCCTTGCTTTGTTTTCACTATTACAGTATCATCAATACTTAATATATCTTCCCATGCTTTCTTGAATTTTTAAGGCACGCGCCAACCTCGTTTTTTGTATGATTGGATAGGTCTTTTTTATTTAATTGTTACTGATGAATACAAGTACAGAACATGTGATTGTATTTATCAACTTGTTTGCGTATATTTATTCGGAATATTTGTTTGTATTGTCTTCTATTTTTGGAAATAGCTTGCGAATACTTTAAGTGTCATGTCGAATTATCCTATTTTTCTAAAATAAGGTGGCTAAAAATTATATATATTTTTAATAAAGATACTCCAGATATAATCAAAGCAGAAGAATTAAAAAATAGTTTTATTAATGATATAGACCTATCATCTTCCACTAAAAACTTTAAAAATGTCATCTTGTCTGGTGCTAATTTGTCAAAATGCAATCTGTCAAATGCAAATTTGAAACATGCCATTTTAAGCGGTGCAAATTTAGAAGGTGCCATTTTAAATAACATCTTAACAGAAAAAATTCTACTGAAACAGAATAACAAATATATCTATTAAAAGTAATACTCCTCGTCAT
>BLMC01000139.1 GCA_011959805.1 Lachnospiraceae bacterium
AGTGTCTTTTGCTGCCTTAGAACTATTTTTCACACTACCCTCCGCTTCGTTATAATTCATCTTTACACCGAAAAACTACCCGCGCCGAAAGTTCTTTTTTCTCCGTAGAAAAGTCTGCCTTCTCAAACTCTAAACAATACTTTCCAAACTCTATAAATGCTCTTGGGTAATCCTCTGCATCCAACATTCTAATATAATCATAAATTTTGTCTAAATCCATTTCTGGTGTTATTTGACTCTCTTCTGGCTTCCTGCGTTTAAAGATTACTGGTTCGCCCTCCTGCGGTACAGGTTCTTGTTTTTTCTGATTTCCATTCTCCAAAAAAAGTGGTATCATCTTCTCAAAAATAATATCTGCGCATCGTATAAAAATCTCTTGCGCACTGCCTTCCAAAGATAGCGCATGTTTCATATACACCGGTCCGCCGTCAAGTTTCTCTGTCATCTTAATCGCTGAAATTTTTGTTTCCTTATGACCACGCACAATCAGATTTTGCAGAGGACTTCCGCCACGCCCATAAGGTAAATCCGTCATATGAAATACCACGCATTCCCAGTTATCTGTAATCTCACGCGGCATAATATAAGACCAATGTGGCAAAAAGATATAATCCGGCTGAAAATTGCGCACATTTTCCGCTGTAAATTCTTCTTTCTTTGTATAGATGCAAATTTCATGTTCCCCTTCATACCTTTTTTGCATTGCTTGTGCGTGCGCAATGTTCCAAGACTTAATCGTCGCTATAATAATTCGCATTCCTCACTGCCTCCAAACAAGTTCATATTGGATAACATCCTTCTTTTTTATTGGTGTAAATCCACATTTTTCAAAAACCCTTGCCGACGCAAGATTCTCCTGTTTTACTTGCCCAACAAGTGTTTGCTTATCCAATATCTTTACAGTTTCTAGTTCCTGCAAAAACAACTGCATCAATGTAGTCCCATATCCCATTCCCCTATATTTTGCAGCAATACTATAATCAATAAACGCCTTATCGCCCTCAATATTTAACCGAATCTGTCCCACTGGAAGCTCATTGTCGCATAAGATATATTGGTAGATAGAATCCTTTGTCATTATATTTGCAAACCACTTTATATGGTCTGTATAAGGTATTTTTTCTGTATGAAATGCATTGGCTCGGACTGTATTGTCATTTGCCCATTCAAACAAAAGTTCTCTATCTGATAAACACACTTGACGCAAGTGCAATTTTGTTTTGCTTATTCCCATTAAATCTCCTTTTTAAGATAGCATCTCGAAAAGACTTTAAAAATCTATAAAGGACCAAGAATCTATACTGGCGTTCAAGCAGATTCGCCACTTAGTATAATATAGTACACACAACCGCATAAAGAAATCTACCACTATACGGCTTACTCACGGCAGATTTTATCTGTCACAAATATCACTGATATCAGAAAAAGCCAACGGTGTCCCGCGCTTTAAATCACGCTTTGCAGTTCGTCCCAGCACTTCCTTATAATGTTTTGGTTTCAGTCCATATGCTGGTCGAATACTTCTAATATTCTCTGGTGTAAGCCTTTCGCCTGCCGCAATATCTTGCACTACAAATAAAGAACGGCGAAAACATGCATTGCTTTCCTCCTGACTGGAAATACCATAGCAGACAGTTCCCATTGCTTTTTCCACTTCGCGCACTTGGTCAACCATATCTCGAAATTCTGCGGGTTCCATAGAAAAGCTAGAATCTGGATTTTTAATCGCACGACTGATACAAAAATGTTTCTCAATCACATTTGCGCCGATTGCAATCGCTGTAGTAGCACTAAAAGCGCCCATAGAATGGTCTGAAAGCCCTACCGGCGTTCCAAACCGTTGTTTCATATCTCGGATTGTACTAAGATTCATCTCCTCACTTTTTGCTGGATATGCGCTTGAGCATTTCATCAGTGCAAGCTGTCTATTCCCTGTACGATAAATTGCTGCAACTGCCTCCTCGATTTCTTCCAAAGTTCCCATCGCTGTGGACATAATAATTGGTTTCTGCTTGGAAGCAATATATTCCAACAAAGGAATATCTACCAGCTCAAAAGAAGCAATCTTATAAAACTCCACTCCCAATTTCTCAAGAAAGTCAACAGAAGTAGTATCAAACGGAGTCGAGAGAAAATCAATTCCAACTTTTTTCGCCTCATCGCGAAGTTGTTCGTGCCACTCCCACGGTGTATATGCCTTCTGATACAACCCGTAAAGATTTTCCCCTTCCCAAGTGCCCTTTCCAATCTGAAAATATTGATTCTGGCAGTCTATGGTCATCGTATCTGCTGTGTAAGTCTGTATCTTTACACAATCTGCGCCAGCGTCTTTGGCCACATGAATTAATTCCAATGCCCGCTCGATACTACCTGCATGATTTGCAGACATCTCCGCGATGATATAGGCTGGATATCCATCTCCTATCACTCGTCCATTTATATTGATTGTACTGCCCATCTTATCCTTTCACTTATCCTTTCACGAATCTAAATTCTTTTCCACTTGCAATAGTTTATACTTCATTTCTGCAAGTGCCCAATCCTCCAGCGTATCAATATCCTGTACATATCGTTCCTCTTGTATTATTGGAACTGCATGTTCCATCCAGATTACCTTTTGCTGCAAAAAACGCTCCACATTCAGACAATAAAATTGACCGCAGTCATGATAAAGAGGTTCTAAATCCTGCGAGCGCTTTGCCATATTTTCTGGCCATTTAGGGGTAATTTTATTATTGTTAATAATAACACCTCTTTGTGGTGGAAAAGAAAATCTTACAACTGGAATCACACAGTCTGCCTGCTCCTGTTCTAATAGCTGCATTGCTGTGCTTAAAATATTTGCTGTCACAAAAGGCGCTGTGGGATAAATGCAACATGCCGCCTGAAATTCCTTTCCTGTCTGCGCATATGCCGTTAAAACTTCCGCGATCACATCCGCTGTGGTAGCAAAATCATTCGCTGTTTCTTCACTCCGAAAAAAAGGAACCTTTGCCCCTGCTTGCTGTGCAATCTGCGCAATCTCTGCGTCATCGGTTGACACCATCACTTCCTCAAACAATCCTGTCTGCAATGCTGCCGCAATACTATATTCCAAAATTGGCTTTCCCAAAAACGGCCTGATATTTTTGCGCGGAATTCGCTTGCTGCCGCCTCTTGCTGTTATAATTGCTATGCTTTTCATCCAAATGCCCCTTAATTTTTTATCTTTTACTTTTTATAATAATCCACGATTTTCTGTACTGCCCGAATCACATCATCCACATCCTTGTCTGTCAAGGAATAATAAATTGGCAAACTCATCATCTCCTGATACAACTTTTCCGCATTTGGGCAAAGCCCTTTTTGATAGCCAAGCTTCTCATAGTAAGGGTGCCAGTACACTGGAATATAATGCACATTGCAGCAAATATTCTCTGCTGTCATCGCCTCAAAAAATTCTCTGCGGTCAATCTTTAGTAATTCTGGTCGTATCCGCAGTATGTAGAGATGTCTGGTCGTGTCCGACTCTGGAATCTCCTGCTGCACAAAAAGTTGTGGTATCTGCAAAAATGCCTCATTATATCGCTCTACAATCTCTCTGCGCCGTTTAGAAAACTGCGCAAGCTTGTCAATCTGGCTTAATATCAATGCACATTGAATATCTGTCAGTCTATAATTATATCCCAAATCAATTTGCTCGTGATACCAAGGACCATGACTCTCATTCACATAATATGGTTCTTCTTTTGTAATACCATGTGAACGGCAGAGCAAAAGTCTTTCGTATAAATCCTCTCGATTTGTAAGAACTGCGCCACCCTCACCGCCTGTCACTGTCTTGACAGGATGAAAACTAAACGTTGTCATATCTGCAATGCTGCCCACTGGTTTTCCTTTATATTTTGTGCCAATCGAATGGGAAGCATCCTCTATTAGAACAATATCCCTCTCATGACATAACGCCATCAGTTCATCTAACTTAACAGCCTGTCCTGTATAATCCACCGCGACCACCGCTTTTGTCTGGCTGGTAAGCTTCTCCCGAACACGCTCTGGGTCAATATTATAAGTTTTTGGATCAATATCCGCAAAAACTGGTTTTGCCCCACAGTAAAGTGCACAGTTTGCAGAAGCTGCAAATGTAATAGGGGTTGTAATTAATTCATCGCCCACGCCAACACCTGCTGCCATCGCCGCTATATGGAGCGCAGCAGTGCCATTGCTGCAAGCAACGGCATACTTTGCTCCTGTCAACGCACAGAGTTTTTGTTCAAGTGCTGTAACTTTCGGTCCACAAGTCAAATAATCACTAGTCAATACTTCCTCCACAGCCTTGACATCCGCCATATCAATGTACTGATGACCATAAAATAGTTTCGTATCCCGAACCGGAGTTCCTCCGGCAATTGCTGGTTTTTCCATTCTTATAATAATGTTCCTTTCTCTATTCATAAAGGTCTGTTTTTAAAAGTGTACGAATCTGCTCTACAGAAAGCCATTCTGTATTGTTTCCTGAAGAATAATAAAAACCTTCCTCCACTTTTGTGCCGCTTGGATTTGGACGCTTTGACTCCTGCCAAAACATCTGTGGATAGATAATAAAATTCTTTTCATATTTGTATGTTGTCATGGAATCTTCTGCTGTAATCATCACCTCATGAAGTTTCTCGCCGGGGCGAATACCAACTTCCACAGTTTTCATGCCAGGTGCCATCGCTTCCGCAAGGTCTGTAATCTTAAAAGACGGAATCCTGCTGATAAATGTCTCACCGCCCTTTGCTTCCTCAAGTGCCTTGATTACAAGCTCAACTCCCTGCGTTAGACTTATCCAGAATCGTGTCATGCGATAATCCGTAATGGGAAGCTCTTTTGCACCCTCGTTAATTAACTTTTGAAAAAGTGGTATAATTGAGCCACGGCTGCCTGCTACATTTCCATATCTTACAATCGAAAAGTTCAAATCCTTTGTGCCACAGTAAGCATTAGCAGCAATAAACAATTTGTCTGATACCAATTTCGTACCCCC
Organism: Lachnospiraceae bacterium; assembly: GCA_011959805.1. Lineage (GTDB taxonomy): Bacteria > Bacillota > Clostridia > Lachnospirales > Lachnospiraceae > COE1. Next base: position 5,009 of record BLMC01000139.1, read on the forward strand.
ATATAAATTGACTGGATTAACTGCCTTGTCTGTAGACAGCGCAACCACCTTTTGAACGCCTGTGTTGAGCGCTGCATCAATCACATTCTGTGCACCATTGACATTCGTTTTAATTGCCTCATTGGGATTGTATTCACATGCTGGCACCTGTTTAAGCGCCGCGGCATGAATCACATAATCTACGCCCTCAAACGCGCGTTTCATACGCTCATAATCCCGCACATCACCAATAAAAAACCGCAGTTTTTCTTTATATTGTGCAAAATCATTCGCCATCACCCACTGTTTAAACTCATCTCGTGAATAAATTATAATTTTCTTTGGGTTATAGTGTGTCAGCACATACTCTGTAAAACATCTTCCAAAAGAACCTGTACCGCCTGTAATCAATATTGTTTTATTATCTAATAACATAGTATATTTCCTCCGTTTTTTTACAAAATCTTTGTAACAGTTCAGCCTTTGGCTTCTCATTACAAGCATCAAGACAGAATCGCTTCATCATGTCACCATGGCTTGATGTTTTTAACCGCTACACAATTTGACCGACTTTACAGCAAATGCAAAGTCCTGTGCTAAACTGCAACAAATCCTCTTTATTCTACCATAATTTTCCTATCCCGTCAAAATTTAGCAATGTGCTCTTATTTGTTATTCCAAAAAGACAAGACTTGCTGTGACCTGATTCAGAATTTTATCGTACACAATAATATTCCATCTGCCTCCCATCTGATAATGGTCTACCTCGTCAATAAGCACTTGGTAAACATTTTTGACTCTTGCAAGAACTAAAGCACTGTCCCCAATCTTTCTGTGGCGGACTCCTGCCTCTTTCCATGTAATGTCAAGCGCTACTTTGCAGTCCTCATACACCCACTGGCGTGTCTCTTTACCTTTTTTTGCTTTTGTATCTGTCACTATAAGAATAAAATTTTTGTCCTCTTGCAACATCTCAAGACACTCTTTTGCTGATGTGGCTGCCATATACGCTTTCCATCCTTTTCGCTCTCGATACGTACACGCCATATCCCAAGCATTAGGTTTTTCGTCTGCTCTCCTGTCTGGCAACTCATAATTTTCTTTAAGATATTGTCCCAGATGGCTTGTAACTTTCCTAGCTCCAAAATCATTAAGATGCTCGTCATCCCGAAAATCTGCTGCCAAGTCAAGCTCTAGTGCATCATTATAAAAAAGTTCATTGTAATCTACAAATCGCACGTCTCGTGCATCTGCAAGCGTTCGCAACGCCTCTGTCTCATACCGATGCCAGTTTTCCTTCGGTGACTTGAACAATAGAAGTTCTGCATTGTTCTTTTTACACAAACGAACAATCTCATCCAGATAATGGATATTTTCCTCCTCTATCCACGCATCACCATCATAATCATATTCATTCAAAGTAACTGCGGTTTCCGATACAGACTGTGTTTCCAGATAACCTTTAGTATAGTTTGTCTTATCCTGACCAAAATATGTATAATCCAGCTTGGTTAACTCTTTCCATCGACTGTGATAGCGAAACATAGGAAAAACATAGGAAAAATATTCTGCATTGACTGCGCCAACCGACTGGTAAATACATTTAAGCTTGTCTATAGAGAGTGGTATGTCTGTCAATCCCCAACGAAGTCCCGCCTCGCTAATATTATAAAGACCACCGCCCACCATCATATTTACTTCAAGCGCCACCACTTTAGGTTTTTGGCGACGAAACGCTTCTTTTAAATAGAGCACCGAAAGATTCATAGGCTGTGACGAACTGCCAAAATCATACGCGGCTATCCCATACTCCTCATATAATACAATTGGGTCTACTGTGCAGAAACTATTGCTGCTGCCTATTACAATCACATCGATATCATTCTTTTTTTCTGCATAGAAACCGTTTACAATGCTTGTAGAATCTCCAATAAATTTGGCACACACAATTTTACTGGCAACTGTCAGCACAAAACAAATCAACACAAAAAAACTAACAACAGCGATCAACCGGGTGATTATTACTTTTCTTGTCATTACCGCCTCCTGTAATCGATAACAAACTTTCAAAATTTCTTTGTACCTGATTTTATTCAAGAACGCCATCGGCGTTCTTGCTTCGAAGCGATTTCTTCTGCGCGCTTCTGCAATCCGCCGGAGGCATATCAGATGGGGGATTGAATCCCGCCACTGATACAAATAAGCAGCTCGCCGCCTATAGAGGCGGGAGTCATACCACATCTGATATAC
>BLMC01000140.1 GCA_011959805.1 Lachnospiraceae bacterium
CGGAAACCGTAGATTCTAAAACAGCGAGTAGTGACACTTCGCAGACAGAGTTTACGGTCATGGGTGGTATGAGTGCACTGAGTAAGGGATACGACAGCAATGAGGTTTTGAACAAGATACAGGCAGATGCGGGAATCAAGATTGAATGGAATTGCATGAGTGATTCCCTTGCAGAGCAGGTCAATATTAAGATTGCAGGCGACGATCTTCCAGATGCGTTTATGGGTGTCGGTTTTAGTAATTATGATTTGACCAATTATGGTGAGGATGGTGTGTTTATTGACCTGACACCATATTTGACAGAGGAGTATATGCCAAATCTAAGTAAAATTCTCGATGAGAATCCCAATATCCGCAGTGCGATTACAATGAATAATGGTGGTATCTACGGACTTCCGGCAGGCGAGCAGATGGGGACAGCAGGTATTGGTGCAGACAAGGATTACAGTATTTATACAATTCCTCAATTTTCTATGATTAACAAGGCATGGTTGGATGACTTGGGGTTGGAGGTGCCAAAGACATTAGACGAACTTCATGACGCGCTAAAGGCGTTTAAGGACAATGATATGAGTGCAAAGTATTACGGAAATGATGCCGGAAGCACAATTCCCATGAGTACCGGGTTTGACCAGTGGTGCTGGGGACAGAATATCTTTTATGCGGGATTTGGTTTTACAAACTGGCCAAATGATGTCTGCAATGATCTGGTACTATATGATGATGGCAAGGTTGATTTTGTGTGTGCGACAGATAACTACCGCAAGGCACTTACTTATTTCCATGATTGGTATGCAGAAGGACTAATGGACGTTGAAATGTTTAGCCAGTCTGACACACAGCTTATCTCTAAATGTTCTCAGGGGTATGTTGGAGTTGCGACATGGTGGTACATAGAGGAAGTGATGGGTGAGTATGCAAAGGACTATGTATTTCTTCCGATTCTTGATGGACCTGACGGGACACACAATGTTACAGTGCGCACTGGTGGCGGAATCAATAGCGGAAACTTAAGCATTACAAAGGATTGCAAGAGTCCAGCAAACCTGTTGAAGGTCTTTGACAAGTGGTATGATCCCGAGATTGTTATGCAGTTACAATATGGTCCAATTGACACTTATTTCACACAGAAGGATGAAAACGGTGTATGGTTGAGCATCACGGATGCAGAGGCACAGGAAAAGTTTGGAAAAAGTGCAGGTGAATTGAAGGGCGAATGCGAAGTGTATGGTCCGAAACTGATTCTAAGCGATTACTATAACACGACATTTAAGATGGAAGACCGCGCGATTGAGCGTTTGACAGACTTAAATGAGTTCTGGATGCCATATGTGGACAATGCAGTGACTTATCCTGTAGATTGTGTATATACGCAGGAAGAACTAGATACAATCGACAGATATAAGGCGGATTTTGAGAGTATGGTATCTGAGCAGGAGGGGCTGTGGATTAAGGAAGGTGGTCCAACGGACGAAGCGTGGGAAACCTATCTCTCTACTTTGAGGGACAACTGTGGTATGGAGAAACTGCAGGAGGTATATCAGGCAGCATATGATCGCTATGCCTCCGCAGGCAATGCACAGTAAAGTATCAAGGAATGTATAATTGCTGTGTATTAGAAATTTATGTCAGATAAGTCAGAATAAAAATGAACATAAGCACTCTGGGCAGGATTTGTCATTGTGCATAAAGAATCAATATCGGAGTGGAGATTCTACTCCGATATTGTGTCATAAAAGTATCAAAGAATGCAGGAGCTGATGGTCAATTTACAGGCTGTCGGCGGAATGGAGGATTTTAATATGATGAGTCACATTTTGCGGGATGCTCGAAAATATGAAGAGACAATGGAAAAGATAATTGCAAAGGATGCGCGTCCAGATTTTCATCTTTCTGTGCGTGTGGGGTGGATGAACGATCCAAATGGATTTTCGTATTATAATGGAAAATATCATATGTTTTATCAATACCACCCGTACGATTGTCATTGGGGACCAATGCACTGGGGACACGCAGTCAGTACAGATATGTTGCACTGGGAGTATCTTCCGGCTGCACTGGCTCCTGATGAGCTGTATGATATGGATGGATGCTTTTCGGGGAGTGCAATTACACTTCCTGATGGCAGGCAACTGTTGATGTATACTGGTGTAGTAAAGGAGCGGCAGAAAGGCCGGGAAGTCCAGACACAGTGTCTTGCTGTAGGAGATGGTGTTGACTATGAGAAGTATGAAAAAAATCCTGTGCTCGACAAAAAGGATTTGCCGGAAGGCAGCAGTAAGTATGATTTTCGTGATCCCAAGATGTGGCTAAAAGAGGATGGTACTTACTGCTGTGTGATTGGCAGCCGACCAGCTGACGGCAGCGGACAGATTTTGTTGTATACCAGTTCGGATGGATTCCAGTGGAAATTCAAAAGTGTGTTGGTCTCCAACAATAATCGTTATGGGAAGATGTGGGAGTGCCCAGATTTCTTCCAGTTGGATGGAAAGTGGGTGCTGCTTGTTAGTCCGCAGGATATGCTTCCGCAAAGCTTTGAGTATCACAATGGAAATGGAACCTTGTGTTTAATCGGTGATTTTGACGAAGAGTTGGGAATGTTTCAGGAAGAGCATGACCAATCTATCGATTATGGTATTGATTTCTATGCGCCGCAAACAGTGCTCACGCCGGATGGACGTCGCGTTATGATTGGGTGGATGCAAAACTGGGATACCTGTCAACAGAGAACGACAGATGTGTTATGGTTTGGGCAAATGAGTTTACCGCGTGAGCTGTGTATCAAGAATGGTAGACTCTATCAGGTTCCAATCCGCGAGCTGGAAGCGTTTCGTTCCAACAAAGTAGCGTATCAGAATGTTACTTTTTCAGATGTGATTGCGCTGGAAGGAATCCGTGGGCGCAGGGTAGATATTGAACTGACAATTCGTCCAGGAGAAGAGGGAAATCTCTACCACAAGTTTGCGTTTCGCTTTGCACAAAATGAGAAATACCAGACTTCATTGAGTTTTCGTCCAAGAGAATCGATTTTAAAGGTAGACAGAAAACATTCTGGTTCCAGAAGGGCAATTATTCATCAGCGGCGTAGTAAGGTAAACAGCACAAATGGGGAACTAAAATTGAGGGTGATTCTGGATCGGTTTAGCGTTGAGGTATTTGTCAATGATGGAGAACAGGCGCTAAGTGCTATTTTGTATACAGGACAGTCTGCGGATGGTATCTCCTTTTTTGCAGATGGAAAAGTGTGTATGGATATTGTGAAATATGATTTAATTGTATGATAAAGATTTGTGGAATGTTCCGACAGTATACTGAAATGTGCAATTCACGATTTAGGAGAAATGACGATACCCATAAGTAATAGCATAAAGATGACAATAAAGCAGTAACAGTTCAGCCTGCGGCTTCCTGTTACGGACATCAAGCCATGCAAAACCACTTCGTGGTGGCTTGATGTATCTCAGCCGCTATGTGTTCTTACGGACTTTGCAGCGTAGTGCAAAGTCCTAGGATGAACTGTTACACAAAGCATTCTTATAACTAAAACAGTTATTGACAAAGATAGTTAAGATGGGTTAGCAGAAAGGTAATTTAGAAAGCTATTGACTTTATCTCTGGTATATGTTAGCTTTTTTACAATTATAATGTAAAGGAGACCTCCCATGAGACAACAGTCTTCTGTCTTAAAAGATTTAAAAGAAGTCCGCCTCCACGGAACGAAATCGTTTCCATGTGCGATTTATCGCACGCATTCTGTGGGAAAGGGGGTTTTTGTGAAACATCATTGGCACGACGAAGTAGAAGTCCTATATTTTTCAGGAGGAGAATTTCGGCTAGAGATTAATATGGAGTCGTTCTCAATTGAGTCTGAATGTTTTTATTTTGTCAATCCAGGAGAACTACATAGTATTATTACTGAGACATCTGAGTGCTACTGGGAGGATGCTGTTGTCTTTTCACCCAGCATTTTTGGTTTTGATTCCGGTGATGAGGTGCAAATTCGTTTGATAAAACCAATACAAAATAAAGAACTTCTCTTTCCGCGCTGTATCATGCCGCAGCATCCAGCATTTTCTGTACTGCGCAATGCGTTTGTCGATATTATGCGCGCTTTTGGACAAAGCACAGAGGAATCTTTTATGACACAAAAAGCAGCACATACTCATTTGGCAGACAGCAGTCTAGTGACAGATAATCTGATAAGTCAAATGTATGTTAAGTCTTCCTTGATGTATATTCTTGCCACGCTCTCTGCCCACGGGCTTTTTTCGGTCACGGAAAGGAATTTTGACAGGCGTGTAGAGAGCATTAAGACAGCACTCACATTTATTAAGGACAATTTCCAAAATAAAATATACATTTCGGACCTTGCAAGTCAGGTTAACTTAAACGAACAGTATTTCTGTCGCCTTTTCAAAAAAGCAATTGGATACTCACCTATAGAATATATTAATGAATATCGCATTAAGCAAGCAAAACGTCTTCTGGAAGATACAGAACTGCAAGTGATAGAGGTTTGTCTGGAATGTGGTTTTAATAATCTGGGGAATTTCTTACAGGAATTTCGCAAATATACTGGAACGACACCATTGCAGTATCGAAAGCATATGGAATTGCTTAAAAAGTCATAATACCGTAGTTTTTAATCAAATAATCGTAAGATTTTTTGTGTAGATGTCATTAAAATGTAGATAATAAATAAATCAAATGATGGATAGAACAGAATTGATTTGCATAGAAATTGTATGATTTTGAATGCGGAAAAAATAATTTAATTCATTAAGGATACAATATCTCGGATTATTATAACATTGAAATCAGTGTGGGCAGACCAGCACAACCTGATAGCATAGTATCAAAAAGAAGATTAGAAATTGCTGGTGATTTTGAATTATGAGAAAGATAAGTAGAATATCAAATTGTCAACAGCGTGTAAGATTTTTTTGTAAGAGCGCTGTTCTACACTATCGAAAATCTGCTTTATAAGTTAAAAAGTGATTCTATAGAATTAATTTGAGCATTCAATGGTTAGTATATTAATAGCATAGAAAGAAAAGGAAGGAAAGTAGTATGAACAGGACATGGTGGAAAGAAGCGGTTATTTATCAGATTTATCCGCGCAGTTTTATGGATAGCGACGGAGATGGGATTGGCGATTTGCAGGGGATTATCAGTAGATTGGATTATTTAAAATATCTAGGAATTGATATAATCTGGCTCTCGCCAATTTATAAGTCCCCTAATGATGATAACGGGTATGATATCAGTGATTATCAGGATATTATGGATGAATTTGGTACAATGGAGGATTTTGATGAGCTGTTAAAGGCTGCCCATGAGCGCGACATAAAAATTGTTATGGACTTAGTGGTAAACCATACATCGGATGAGCATCAATGGTTTGTGGAGAGTCGTAAGTCGAAAAATAATGCATACCGCGACTATTATATCTGGCGCGAAGGCAAAGATGCACAGACGCCGCCAAATAATTGGGGTTCTTGCTTTGGCGGTTCAGCATGGCAATATGACGAAATGACGGATATGTATTATCTGCACTTGTTTTCCAAAAAGCAACCAGACCTCAACTGGGATAATCCTAAGGTGCGCAAAGAAGTGTTTGATATGATGACATGGTGGTGCGATAAGGGCATCGATGGTTTCCGCATGGATGTTATCAGCATGATTTCTAAGACCAAGGAAATGCCCGATGGAAAGGATGGCGATTTTAGTCCTTATTGTATTCATGGTCCAAATGTGCATAAGTATCTGCAGGAAATGAATGAAAAGGTACTATCAAGGTATAATATTATGACCGTTGGAGAGACAGCGGGTGTGACCACAGAACAGGCACAGCAGTACGCTGGTGAGGATACACATGAGTTGAACATGGTATTTCAGTTTGAGCATGTGGAGGGAGATGGCAAATATGGAAAGTGGACAGATAAGAAGATTCCGCTTGTCACATTGAAGCAAATCTTATCTCGTTGGCAGACCGAGCTTTACCAAAAGGCATGGAATAGTCTGTTCTGGGATAACCATGACCAGCCCCGTGCTGTCTCGCGTTTTGGCGATGACCGTCCCATGTATCGGGAAGTATCTGCCAAGATGCTTGCCACTTGTCTGCATATGTTGCAGGGCACGCCATATATCTATCAGGGAGAAGAATTGGGCATGACCAATTATCCGTTTGAGAGTCCGAATGATTTCCGTGATATTGAGAGCATCAATGCATATAGAGAATGGTGCAGTGAAGGACGGCTCTCCCACGAAGAATTTTGGCCTTGTATCACCTTTAAGAGTCGGGACAATGCCAGAACGCCAATACAGTGGGATGATTCGCCACAAGCAGGTTTTACTGTGGGAACGCCTTGGATTGCAGTGAATCCCAACTATACAGAAATTAATGCCAAGGTAGAGACTGCGAATATGGATTCCGTGTTCCATTATTATAAGAAATTAATTAAACTTAGGAAAGAAAATCCGATTATAGTATATGGTAAATATGAGGCACTCATGGAGGACAGTGAAGAACTGTTTGTTTATACAAGAACACTGGATAGTGAAAAACTTTTGGTCGTGTGCAGTTTTTGCGACCATGAAACAAATTTCACCATACCAGCAGAATTTGTAGGAACTGTTTGTCTAATCTCCAATGTACAGAATGCGTATGACAAAGCTGAGATGACACTTAAACCTTACGAGGCTTTCGTGCTGTATTATAAATAAAAAAAGGCTGTTGTTTTTATAATTTTCAATTATAAAAGCAGCAGCTTTTTTGCTGAGAATAGATGTAAAAAACTGCATATCTGTCACAATATTGGTAAAAACAGACATATCAACAGGTAGAATGGTGCATATGTGTAACAATATCTGTTTGTTATAATAGATTTATCAAATAAAAAATAGGGAGGAAATGACAATGAAGGCAAAACGAATTACAACCTTACTGGTTAGCACACTATTGACGATTGGTATGCTGTCTGGATGTGGCAGTACGGAAGGGGATAGTAATACAGGAGGTACAAGAAGCAGTTCAGGAAAGGTTGCGCTAGAGTTTTTTACCCAGAAGAGGGAAGCAGCAGATACATTTGACAAAATTATTGCGGAATTTAATGCGAGTCAGGATGAGATTGTAGTAAAGCAGAATATTGTGCCAGATCCTACAAGCGTTTTAATGTCACGTGCGGCTACAGGAGATTTG
>BLMC01000141.1 GCA_011959805.1 Lachnospiraceae bacterium
AAGTTTTCAAAACCGTGGCTGGATATGAGTGCAGCAGAGAAGATACGTGAATTTTATAAGGTTGCTCTTATTCTTAGAAAAAGAGGGGTGCGTGCGACGGATATTGTCATGACAGGAGATGTGTCTATGCAGCTTATGTCTGATGAAAAATTTCTTGATTTTTATGACAAACTGCATGTCAAGACGGGTGTCATTGACCAGAAACAACTGCCAAGTGGTGTAGCCTGCAATGGTACGATTAATGTAAATGGAGTGTTATTTACACTATTTACATATGATGAAGTGTACGAGGATCTTGATGGACAGATTAGAGAAATGTTACCTAAGGGGACTCTTGCATTTTTGCATCCTAATATGGGAGCTACAGCATATGCACAGGTAACATTTGTAAAAGGTTCGGGATTTGTATCTCATGCAGAAAGAATCGTTCCCCGAGTTGTTGTTAGTGAGACCAATAATATGATTGAGGTACAGATGTTTTCAAGACCAGTTCCTTATCCGCTGGATTGGGAAGGGTGGTTAATTGCTAATATCTATGATTCGGTCGAACCTTCTGATGACGAGACAGACGAAGGCATAGACACACATATGGCCGATATGCCAGGCGCCGAGTTAAAGACAGCAGCAGAGATTGGAGCAATGACCAGAAAGGAGCAGGTAATTACTTATGCAGAGTCGATTGGCTTGAATGGTTTGACAGCGGATTCTAAACTTGATGAATTAAAAGAAGCGGTTCTGCGATATCAGGATGAAATATAGTTTGATAAGTGGAGTGGAGTATGATAAAAGCAATTGCAACAATTGTTGTCGGAGATAAAGTCTTCCAGCCTGGACAAGTAGTGCTTGGATTGTCTTCTATTGATAAAATATGGATGCGGAAGGCTGGATATATTGCAGAAACTGTGAATGGCAGGAAAAGTTCAAGGGCAAAAACTATAAATACAGGTCAGAAAGAAGCTGACGGAAATGAACTTTAAAGATGCTTATCAGGATGATTTGGCAAATTTGTTTTTCGATGAGGAGGAATTGGCCAGCAGGCATAATATTGATGGTGTTGAGTACACGATCATTTTAATGGACATGGAGAAGCAAGGATCACGAAAGTATTATGGACGTGCAAAATCAACGTTTAATCAAAAGGAAACTGCAATAAATCTAGTCAAATATATTGTTTATATTAGAGAGTGTGATGTAAAGAGAAAGCTTACGACGAACGCATTGATTAATCTGGATGGGAAGAAATGTTTTATTCAGGACGTTTGGTTACAGGAAGGTATATACATACTGACACTTGGTATTTATGCTGTGTAGGAGGTTTGCAAAATGAGCAATGTAACAATTCATGTGTCAGAGGAAGCTGTGAAACAAAGGCTTGGTGCACTGGCAAACCGATCCGGTGCTGTGATAGCAAGGGCAGCAAATCGATCTGTCAACACAGGAAAGAAAGTTATAAAACAGGAAACCGCAAAGATATACAATGTGCGTCAGAAAGATGCTGACAAAATATTGAAAGTTACAAAGGCAACAGCAGCGAAGCCAGTATTGACGCTTACTTACAAAGATTCACACCCGAATTTATATGTGTTTGGGCGAGAGTCATCTCTCACACCACGCTTTGTTATACAGTCTTCTGACCCTGTTAATCCAGATCCAGAGTATGTAAAGGCAAAGGTTATGAATAGAGGCGGATATGTGGCACTCAATGGAAGTCCGAAACCATTTGTACAGCAGGCAAAAAAGTCTGGAAATATCGCATTATTTCAGCGGGTGTCTAATCATGCGCGTGCGCCAATACGAGGGGTTGCTGCGCCATCTCTGCCACAGGTTATTAAGAATGAAAAAGTGCTTGCGAGATTTAACAGAGAAGCACGCGACATGTTTGAGAAGCGTCTCTTACATGAGATTGATAATGTGCTGAAAGGGGTCACAAAATGACAGATTTGGATTTGCAGGGAGCAATTATAAGAGAAATACAAGAGCTGACTGTTAGTCAGAGTCTGAAAAAATTGGATGGTGAGGTCTGGGAAGATTATAACATTTACCGTCAAGATAAGCCGTACAAGAATGATGCGGAGGAAGATGACCAGGAGGACTATATTATTGTCATGCTGGATGATGAAGATACGAATGATGCGGGACATTGGGTAGTGACTGTTCATATTGTGATTAGTATTATGCTCATGGAGGAAGAACATCAAGGAAATTTGATTCTTGCAAATTTAATGAATCAGCTTGATTTGCACTTTATGAAAAAAAGAGTGATAGATAGTCGATACGAGATAGAGAATGAGCGTCATAAACGTTTTAATCATGAATGCTATCCTAATTATTATGAATGTGACTATATTACAAAGTGGGTGCTTCCCGCGGTGCATCAGGAGGGGATTGGTGATTTGATATGAAACAGACAATATATTTAGGGCCGGATATCAAAGGGATTGTCCAAAAGAATCAGATTTTTACCTTTTGGCCGGAAGATGTGATTAAGCAGGCGTGTGAAGTCAACATGCTTGCAAAACATTTATTTGTATCGATGGAAGATGTTGTGCAGAGCAGGAATGAATTGAGGAGACAAGATTCTTTCTTGTATCTTGCATATCAAAAAGTAAAGAAAGGAAAGTAAAAGATGGAAGATTACAAACATGAGATTCGCACTGAAAGAAATTCGGATATTACAGTGGAGACTGTACAAGCTGCCCGTGTGCAGGTTGCAGTTGGTGCTGCACCTATAAATCTTTTGGATTCTCCGCGCAGTGCAGTAAATGTGCCATTTCTTGTAAAAAACAAGAAAAATGTGGAAGAATGTCTTGGCATATGTAATGATTACGAAAATTATACTCTGATGCAGACAATGCTTGCTTCCTTTCAGAAAATTGGCGTTGCACCAGTAGTTATGATTAATGTGCTTGACCCTGATAATCCTGCACATGTGACAGCGGTTGCAGGAACAGAATACACGCTTACGAAAGGCAGTACTACTATAGAGAAAGATGGAATCTTATTAGACAGTATTGTAGTTTCGTCAGAAGGGAAGGAAGGGAAGCCAGATGAGGATTATATTGCTGCTTTTGATGCAGATGGACATGTAACCATTGCAGTTGTAGCAGGGGGGATTTTTAAGGATTCTACATCGGTCACTGTCGCCTATACAAAACTAAATCCTGAGGGAGTGACAGCAGGGGATATTATAGGTGGCATTACAGAAGATGGGATAAGGACAGGTATTGAATTGGCAGATGAAGTATATAGCAGGTTTCAGGTTATTCCTGATATCCTTTCTGCGCCAAAATATTCCTCGCTTCCTGCAGTGGCAGCGGCACTTGAAATGAAGGCGGAACTGGTGGGAGATTTGACAAATGCAGTTGCAGTTATTGATATTGAATCGGAAATAACTAGAAAGATTGCTGATGTCAAAGCTGCAAAAGATAAATTGGGAATATATACCAGGTGGTCCGTCTTGTGTTGGCCTAAAGTGCTGATGGCTTCCCATGAAATATATGCTTCGGCAGCAGTAGCCGCAATGTTACAGCATACAAGTGCGGCAAATGCAGGGATTCCAACATCTCCAGACAATAAAGATATTCCCATTGATGGAGTGGTTCTGAAAGGGGGAAAAGAGCTTCACATCACACAAAGACAGGTGAACAATTATTTAAATGCAGTTGGGGTGTTATCTTTTTCTTATATGGGAGGTTGGAAGTGCTGGGGAAATAATACAGCGGCATTTCCTGATAATAAGGAACCAAATAATCGTTTTATTAAATGTGTAATGATTTCCAATTATCTGGAAAATCGTTTTAAGACAGAGTATCTGCCAATGATTGGAAAAGATGGCAGTTATAAAATGGTAGATTCGGTAGTGAGCAATTACAATGCAGATCTAAATGCTCTGACACCGGATTATCTGGCAGGTGCATATGTGGTATTCGACAAGAATGAAAATCCTAAGGCTCAAATTTTGGAAGGACATTTTCGATTCCATACCAGATATGCAGATTATACACCTGCAGAATATATTGAAAATACATTTACCTGGGATTCACAGATTTTGGAAGGAGCTTTTGAAGGAGGAGAATAATTATGAATCTAATTCCTGATAAAATTAACAATTACAATGTCTATGTAGGTACAGCCACAGCAGCAAATAAACTAATTGGTGTAATGGATGAGACAACACTTCCAAGCTTAAAAAATTTGTCTGAAACACTTAGTTTGGCTGGAATGGCTGGTGAAATTGATTCTCCCGCAGTTGGTCAGTATCAGAGCATGGAAATTGAACTGGTGTTTTCTAATATTGCGAAAAGTTCGTTGGAGATTGCTGCGATGGACAATACGCCACTGATACTTAGAAGTGCACAGGAGTTTGTTAATCCAGAGGATAGTACGAAGTCTCTAAAAAACAGGACCATAACAATACGAGGCATGACAAAAGGGATTAATTTCGGCTCGTTAAAAAAGGGCGGCTATGGCAAACCAAGTGTCACAAAGGAAGTTACATACTATAAAGATGTCGTTGATGGTGATGTGGTCGTCGAAATTGATAAATTTAACGGGAGGGCCATTATTGGTGGAATTGACCAGACAAAAGATATTATGGAGTATATTTAAGTTTCAGAGGAAGGCAGGGAAGAAAGATTATGGATGAAGACAAAGTGAATTTGAATGCTGAGGAAATGGAGGAATTGGCAGATGTTGAAGCGGCTGCTGATAGTTCTGCGCAGGCAGCAGACGCAGAACTGGATATCAATAGAAGTGTGTCTTATGTGATTCCATTGTCAAAGACCTATCAATTTGAGGGGAAAGAAATCAAGGAAATTGACCTGAGCGGACTGGAAGATCTCACTACGGCCGATGGCGAATATGTGGACCGCGTTATGGCGAAGCTGAATTATCACCCAAGAGATAAGTTCCGTGATATTACATATACAAAGCATATTGCCATGCGCATAACAAATCTTCCAATTGAATTTTTCAATATGCTCAAGTGGAAAGATCAGCAAACAATAACTTCACGGATTGCGCTCTATTTTTTATTTTAGGAGCTGGTGACCATCTGTTTCATAATTTAAAAGAGACTGCTGTCTGTGTGACTATGCGAACGAGTAATCCTCTTAGTTATCTGTTATCTATCCCAATGAAGGAGCTGATTGAGATTGTTGAAGTAATTATCAAGACAGATCAGGTGGTTAAGGAGAGAATACAGGAGAGCAGAAAGCGAAGATAAGGAGGGAAGCGAGTGGCATCAAAAACGACATATGAACTGGATCTGAAAATTGGCGCCCACACATCGCCAAACTGGAAAAAAACTTTAGGAAAAGTCGAGTCAGGATTGCAGGGAGTCAATTCATTATCCACGAAGATTCTGTCAGGAATGGCTGCTGGGGGAGCGGCTGTGGCAGCTACTGCCACATATGCGCTGTCAAATGCAGTAGATACCTATGTGTCATTTGAACAGGAGATGGCCACTGTACAATCTATATCGGGGGCATCTGCTACGCAGTTTTTGGCAATGAAAGAGGCTGCACTGGAAGCCGGAAGCAGTACAGTATTTACGGCTACAGAAGCAGCTTCTGCATTGGAATACATGTCGTTGGCTGGATGGGATGTAAATACATCGATATCGAACTTAAATCCTATGTTAAAAATGGCTGCGGCGACAGGAAAAGAACTGCAGACAACAAGTGATTTGGTTACAGACTCTATGAGTGCATTGGGACTGGAAGTGGATGATCTTGACATGTATCTGGATAAACTTGTTAAAACAAACAATTCTGCCAACACTACTGCGGAAGAACTTATGGAAGCATTGGTAAATACTGGTGGTTCCGCCAGAGTCCTTGGAGCAGATCTTGATGATACAATTACAGCGCTGGGAATACTGGCAAACAATGGCAAAAAAGGTACAGAGGCAGGAACGGCGCTCAATGCAATTTTCTCCCGTTTATCTGGAAATACAACAACGATAAAAGGATTAAAAGAACTGGGAGTTGACCTGTGGACTACTGATACAAGAGAATTTATTGGATTTGAAGAGGCGTTGGATCGAATCCATGCAGCATTGTCAGAGTTGACAGATGAAGAATATGCATTCCGCCTGAAACAGATAGCGGGAACCCATTACAATTCACAGTTGGAATATCTGTTGAATTCAAGAGCGCTGAAAGAGGGAAATGATACGAATGCATGGGATATTCTGGAAGAAAAAGTGGTTAATAGTACTGGTGCATTAAAAAATATGTACGATATTACTACGGATACCCTGTTGAATGCACAGAAACGACTTGAATCTGCGAAGGAAGATATGCAGATTCGGCTTGTCGATGTATTTTCAGATGATGCAAAAGATTTTGTGTCCTGGCTTGCAGAAAGTCTACCCAATGTTACAGAATCAATTGTCGATTTTGCGGAGACACACCAGGGTGAATTTGCAAAGACACTGGATGGGCTTGAAGATGGTATTGAGAACTTATGGGAAAATGGTATTGCTGCGGGGAAATGGATTATTAAGCACAAAGGGGCAATTATTGGTGCCTTATCTGGTATGACAGGCAGTATGGCTCTACTAAAGACTGCAACAATGGGATTGAACATTGCAAAGTTCTTTACAAATCCATTGTCGGCAGGAGTAACTGTGGCAGGTACAGTAATTGCAGTGATTGGTGGGATAACAGGTGCCCTCCGTGATGCGGAAGATGCGGCAGTCAGTGCAGATCTTGCTTCCCGCTTTGGAACGATTGCATTGTCCTTAGAGGATGTTGAGCAAGTTGCGGCGCATCTTATTCAATCTGATAGCCTGACAGCAGTTTTTGCATCGTTGGAACAATTTGACGAATTGAAAAGTATTTCTGGTATTATGGAAGATGCTTCAAAAGAACTGGAAAAGACGCATTGGAAAATCTCTGTTGGAATGGAACTGACAAAAGACGAGCAGGAGACCTATAAAAAAGCAATTGATGATTATATTGCATCGGCGCAGGACTATGCACGGCAGGCTCAGTATGCAGTGTCTGTTAGTTTGGATTATAACTTTGCAGAAGACGTCAATACAGATAGCATTGATACGAAGGTGTTAAACTTTTTCAGTGAAAAAGAGGAGGCTCTGGCAGCGTGCGGCAAACGATTGAACGATGCTATGACAGAGGCTTTTAAT
>BLMC01000142.1 GCA_011959805.1 Lachnospiraceae bacterium
GGCACCCGTCAGCGAACCGATAAATCGGTTTGATGACAAATTTCACTTGGGTGCCCGTGTGCATAAAAAGAACGAGTGATAAAACACTCGTTCTTTTTATGCCGCATAATCAATATTTGCACCCTTAAATTTTGCAGCGTCAAGCTGTTTTTGATTCTTGGTGTATGGATTATCTTCATTAGAATATTTAATCATAGTGTTGGTAACACCACCAGATACATAAGTACGTCCGCATTCAGGACAGATAGAAGTATGAATTGCCACAGAGGCATTCAATACTTTTCCATCTTTTTGGGCAGCTTTTTTGTATGCGTTAGATACATGTTCTCCTTCATGTGCGCGCACTCTTGAACCGGCTGACTCTGGTGAGATATGGGATGCTGTTTTAAAAGAGACATTCTCGTCAGAACCATCTTGGTATTTGCGGTTGGAGCAAGTTTCACAGTCTTCTGGTGAGGAGCGCTTTCCGGGTTTTTTGACCTTGTCAGGGTCGGCGCTGGGGTCTACAGCATTTGGATTGTCAATGTCTTCTGTCGGTTTGACAGATGGATAGACAGAATTTGTATACATGGGGTAATTGGGATACAATCCCGAAAAATTGCCAATTGTCATATGACAGACCTCCTTTTCATAGTCATATATTCTAATATATTTTTCTACAGTATAACATAAAAGTATTTCTATGGGAATAGTAAAAACGCTCTTTATGCCGAAACATAAAGAGCGTTAAAATTATTTCTGATTAATAGCCGCCTGTGCAGCTGCCAGCCTAGCGATAGGAACTCTAAATGGTGAACATGATACATAGTCCAGACCAATCTTATGGCAGAACTCTACAGAAGAAGGGTCTCCACCGTGTTCGCCACAAATACCTACATGAAGGTTCGGATTTACTGGCTTACCAAGCTTGAGAGAGATTTCCATCATTTTGCCGACACCAATCTGGTCAAGTTTTGCAAACGGATCATTTTCAAAAATCTTTGTATCATAGTAAGCATTTAAGAATTTTCCAGCATCGTCTCTGGAGAATCCAAATGTCATCTGAGTCAGGTCGTTTGTACCAAAGCAGAAGAAGTCAGCTTCCTTTGCAATTTCTTCTGCTGTGAGTGCTGCTCTTGGAATCTCAATCATTGTACCTACTTCGTACTCTAATGAAATACCAGCAGCCTCAATTTCAGCGTCCGCTGTCTCAACAACAATGTTCTTTACAAATTTAAGCTCTCTTACTTCACATACAAGAGGAATCATGATTTCTGGCTTTACTGCCCAGTCTGGATGCTCCTTCTTAACTTCGATTGCTGCGCGGATAACAGCTTTTGTCTGCATTCTTGCAATCTCAGGATAGGTTACAGCAAGACGGCAACCTCTGTGACCCATCATTGGGTTAAACTCATGCAAAGAAGCGATAATGTTCTTGATTTCCTCTACAGATTTGCCCTGTGCATTTGCAAGTTTCTCAATGTCTGCTTCCTCAGTTGGAACAAACTCATGGAGAGGCGGATCTAAGAATCTGATGGTAACAGGGTTTCCTTCCAGAGCCTCATACAAAGCCTTGAAGTCACTCTGCTGATAAGGAAGAATCTTGTCAAGTGCTGCTTCTCTTGCCTCAACAGTATCAGAGCAAATCATCTCGCGGAATGCTGCGATTCTGCTTTCTTCAAAGAACATATGCTCTGTACGGCAAAGACCAATACCTTCTGCACCAAGTTCTCTTGCCTTTCTAGCATCTGCTGGTGTATCTGCATTTGTTCTAACTTTAAGTTTTCTATATTTGTCAGCCCAAGCCATAACTCTGCCAAATTCACCTGCAATCTGTGCGTCAACAGTTGGAATTTGACCGTCATAGATATTACCTGTTGTACCATCGATGGAGATATAATCTCCTTCATGATATTCTTTTCCAGCCAAAGTAAACTTTTTATTTTCCTCGTCCATTGCAATGTCGCCGCAACCAGATACACAGCATGTACCCATACCACGTGCAACAACGGCAGCGTGTGAAGTCATACCACCGCGAACGGTCAAGATACCCTGAGAAGCCTTCATACCAGTGATATCTTCTGGTGATGTCTCAAGACGTACAAGAACAACTTTCTCGCCTCTTGCATTCCAGTTCTCAGCGTCTTCTGCTGTAAATACAATCTTTCCACATGCAGCACCAGGGGAAGCGCCAAGGCCCTTTCCAACAGGAGTAGCAGTTTTCAATGCCTTTGCATCAAACTGAGGATGCAGCAGTGTGTCAAGGTTACGAGGGTCAATCATAGCAACTGCTTCTGCCTCTGTCTTGTGTCCTTCATCGACCAAATCACAAGCGATCTTTAAAGCAGCCTGCGCGGTTCTCTTACCATTACGGCACTGTAACATATAAAGTTTTTGGTTCTCAACAGTAAACTCCATATCCTGCATATCATGATAATGGTTCTCAAGTGTTTCACAAACCTTAATGAACTCCTCATATGCTTCTGGGAACTCCTGTTCCATCTGAGCAATTGGCATTGGAGTACGAACGCCAGCAACAACATCTTCGCCTTGTGCGTTCTTCAAGAACTCACCCATAAGCTTCTTCTCGCCTGTAGCTGGGTCACGTGTAAAGGCAACACCTGTACCAGATTCATTGTTTAAGTTACCAAATACCATTGGCATTACATTTACTGCGGTACCCCAAGAATAAGGGATATCGTTGTCGCGGCGATATACGTTTGCACGAGGGTTGTCCCATGAACGGAATACAGCCTCAATTGCAAGCTTTAACTGTTCTACAGGGTCAGAAGGGAAGTCTTTGCCAAGTTGATTTTTATACTCAGCCTTAAACTGCTCTGCAAGAGTCTTTAAATCTGCTGCTGTGAGGTCAACGTCAAATTTAACGTCCTTCTCCTCCTTCATCTTGTCAATGAGCTGCTCAAAGTATTTCTTGCCCACTTCCATAACAACGTCTGAGAACATCTGAATAAAACGTCTGTAAGAATCATATACAAAGCGCTCAAATGCAGGATCAGGATTGCCCTTAATCATTGCTTCTACAACTTCGTCATTTAAACCAAGATTTAAGATAGTATCCATCATACCAGGCATAGATGCACGTGCACCAGAACGTACAGATACAAGCAAAGGATTTTTTAGATCTCCAAATTTCTTTCCGTTTACTCGCTCCATCTCTGCGACGCCGTCCATAACCTGCGCCATGATCTCATCGTTGATTTTGCGTCCGTCCTCATAATACTGTGTACAAGCTTCTGTTGTAATTGTGAAGCCCTGAGGTACCGGCAGGCCAATGCTTGTCATCTCTGCAAGGTTTGCACCCTTACCGCCGAGAAGATTACGCATGCTCATGTCGCCTTCGTTAAATGAATATACCCATTTTTTACTCATTGTTTTTCTCCTTTACTGAATTGGTTACTTTACATAGGTGCCGCGCAATGGCACACCATATGTATAAATGATAAACATAATATGGAAAATTGTCAAGAATTTATCAATGAAAAATTTTACAGTTCTATTATAAGGTTACTGTTCATTCATCTGCAAAAGTAGCGAAATTTATACGCCAAATGGATGGCTTTTATTGATTTATATAAAAAATTAATAAAATTGTACAAAAGTTGGGTAAAGTATGAGCAGTAATGAACATTGCTATGCGTACTAAATCATCTTAAAGGAATACAAATGCTGTAATGGGTGTAAATTGTAATATATTATCTATATAAATTGCTATTTTGCAAAAAGATTTACTTTTGAGTTTTGGTATGCTATACTAGCATAATATTAAGGCTCTTTTTTAGAAGGAGCCTTTACTATGGGGAAAATAGAAACAAAAGGGAACAGGACTTTAGAGGATAAAACCCCTATTAATCAAGAATATTCAAAGGAGATTATATAAAATGAAATTGGGCATTGTTGGACTTCCAAACGTAGGAAAAAGTACATTATTTAATTCATTGACAAAGGCAGGCGCAGAGTCGGCAAATTATCCGTTCTGTACAATTGACCCTAATGTGGGTGTGGTTACAGTGCCAGATGAGCGGATAAGACTTCTGGGTGAACTTTATCACACCAAAAAGGTGACCCCTGCGGTGATAGAGTTTGTCGATATTGCAGGGCTTGTAAAAGGTGCCTCAAAAGGAGAGGGACTTGGCAATCAGTTCCTTGCCAATATTCGTGAGGTTGATGCCATTGTCCATGTGGTGAGATGCTTTGAGGATTCCAACATTGTCCATGTAGATGGAAATATTAATCCGTTGCGCGATATTGAAACGATTAATTTAGAACTTATTTTTTCTGATATTGAGATTCTTGAGCGCCGGATTGCAAAGGTGTCCAGAGGCGCGAAAAATGATAAGGCGCAGGCAAAAGAACTTGCACTTGTCGAGCGTATCAAGGCACATTTGGAAGAAGGAAAAATGGCAAAAAGTTTTACGACAGAAGATGAAGAGGAAGTTTTGTGGAGAAATGGGTATAATTTACTAACAGATAAACCTGTTATTTTTGCTGCAAATGTGGCGGAGGATGACCTCGCAAATGATGGTGCAGACAATGAAGGTGTGAAAGCAGTTCGGGAGTATGCGGCAAGTGAGGATTTTGAGGTTTTTGTAATTTGTGCCCAAATCGAGCAGGAGATTGCAGAGCTTGATGAGGATGAAAAGTCTATGTTTCTTGAGGACTTAGGACTGAAGGAACCAGGACTCGACAAGTTGATTGCAGCGAGCTATAGGTTATTAGGATTGATTAGTTTTCTTACAGCGGGTGAAGATGAATGTCGTGCATGGACAATTAAGGTTGGAACGAAAGCACCGCAGGCGGCAGGAAAAATACACACGGATTTTGAGCGTGGTTTTATTCGGGCAGAGGTTGTAAATTACAAGGATTTGCTGGAAAATGGTTCTCTTGCAGCAGCAAAAGAGAAAGGGCTTGTCGGTCTGGAAGGAAAAGAGTACATTGTAAAGGACGGAGATGTAATTTTATTCCGGTTTAATGTATGATTTGCGAACAATATTTCACGCGAGAAGAACACAAATGTGGTGTTTTTGAGAATTATTAAAATAAGGTAGGTAAAAGATATGCCTGATACAATGGGAGTAAAAGATATCGCTTTTCCACATCTGGGAATTTATCTGGAAAATTTGCCCAAGAGCTTTTCTATTTTTGGTTTTGAGATTGCATTTTATGGGATGATTATTGGCTTCGGCGTGATACTTGGTGTGCTGATGGCGGAGCAAATGGCGAAAGCAGAAGGAATGGATACAGACATTATCTGGGATTTTGGCATTTATGCAGTGATTTTTTCGATAATTGGGGCGAGAATTTACTATGTGGTCTTTTCGTGGGATCTATACAAGAATAATCTTTTGAGTATTTTTAATCTGAGGCGCGGTGGACTTGCCATTTACGGCGCAGTGATTGCTGCTTTTATCACCCTCTTTGTGTATAGTAGAATTAAAAAGCTCTCACCATATCAGATTGGCGACTGTGGCGTCTATGGCTTAATTTTGGGACAGATTATTGGACGTTGGGGTAATTTTTTTAATAGAGAAGTATTTGGCGGTTACACAGATTCTCTGTTTGCTATGAGACTTCCGGTGGATGCAGTGCGTCCATGGGACATTACAGAGTCGCAGCTTAATGGTATGGCGCTTATGGGTGATGTCAATTTTATACAAGTACATCCTACTTTTTTATATGAGAGTGTATGGAATTTAGGCATTTTAATTATTATGTTTCTATATCATAAACGCAAGAAATATCATGGACAGATGTGCCTTTTCTATCTTGGTGGTTATGGCATTGGGCGTTTTATCATTGAGGGAATCCGCACTGATAGACTGTTGATACCAGGAACGCAGATCGCAGTGTCACAACTTTTAGGGTTGGTGCTATTTTTCTTTTCTATTATAATGAATACTGTGATTCGGGTTCGGCTGAAGGGAGACAAAAATTCGTAACCTTATACTTGCGGTGATGTTAAAAAGACAAAATTGTGGATGAAAAAGAGTCCCTCTTTGCGACAGAATGCATATAATAGATAAATATGCTGTGTTGCATAGGGGGAATTTTTTATGGTAAGCTACAAGGAACTCAAGAAAAAAGAAGTTATTTGTATTAAAGATTGCAGGAGGCTTGGTCATGTGTGCGATTTGGAGATTGACGAGTGCAAGGGCTGCATCTGTAAGATTATTGTGCCCGGCTGCAAAGGTTTTTGGGCTATGCTCACAGACGATTCGGTGATTGCCATTCCATATAATTGTATTCGCCAGATTGGTCCAGATTTGATTTTGGTGGATATATAAAGGGTGCGATTGACATTAATGAAAACATAAATTATACTAAATCAGGAAACTAGAAATAGCCTTTCGGAATCTTTTGTATTGATGTTGCGAGAGGTTTTAGAACCATTCGGAGGAAACAGTATGAAATGTCCATTCTGTAATTATGAAAATACAAGAGTGATTGATTCTAGGCCTGCTGAGGATAATAGCTCCATACGCAGGAGACGTGTGTGTGATGTGTGTAATAAACGCTTTACAACTTATGAAAAGGTAGAGGCGATACCACTCATTATTATCAAGAAAGATGATAATAGAGAGGCTTATGAACGGGCCAAAATCGAAACTGGTGTTCTTCGCGCCTGCCACAAGCGTCCAGTCAGCACAGATAGCATTGAAGTGCTAGTGGACGAGGTGGAGGCGGATATTCTTAATCGCGGTGAAAAAGAAATTAGCAGTCGCATTATTGGCGAACTGATCATGAATAAGCTCAAGGACTTGGATGCAGTAGCATACGTTCGTTTTGCGTCAGTCTACCGTGAGTTTAAAGACCTCAACACTTTTTTGGATGAACTGAAAAAAGTGTTGGACAAATAGCTTCGCATATAAACGAGGCGACAAAAATAATGATATGATACCCGGGTCAAAAGGTCAAAAAATCCGATGCAAGCTTGCTTGCAAGAGGATTTTTGAACTTGGGACCCGCAAAAACACCGAAAA
>BLMC01000143.1 GCA_011959805.1 Lachnospiraceae bacterium
ATCGTTCTTAGGCAGTGTCTTTTGCTGCCTTAGAACTATTTTTCACACTAACCAACATTTTGCCGCTGCGCGGCAACACAAATCCGGACGAAGCGGCTGCATTGCCTTGCTTTTGGCTCACTTTCTTTTATAATGATATCAGCAGGTACACTACAGAGCACGGGAGGGAAAGCCCTCCATCATTTTGGGCTTCAAGTCCGCACGCTAACATGTGCCGGTTACCTTTTCAAGCACAAATCAGTGTGATTCCAAGCACGTACGCTAATCTTTGTTCAACAAAGCCTCGCGTTTTTGTTCCGCTGGGTAACCAGTCAATGCCTGCTTCTTTTGAAAGGAGGCTTTTTATGCTGCGTATTGTTCACCGCAATTGTGCCGGTATGGACGTCCACAAAAAATTTATTGCTGTCTGTATCGCCACCACTGATTTTTCTGGTGTTACCACTTATAAGAAAAAGCGGTTCTCCACCTTTAACTCTGACCTCAAGGCCTGCCGTGACTGGCTTCTCAAATACGGTTGTTCTGAGGTCTGCATGGAATCCACTGGTAAATACTGGATCCCCTTTTTCAATGTCCTTGAAGGGCATCTTCATGTCGTTGTTGCCAACCCCAAATACGTTCGGGCTATTAAGGGCCAGAAAACTGATGACAAAGATGCCATGTGGATCGCCGACCTTTTCAAGTTCGACATCATTCCTTCCAGCTATATTCCCATAAAGGAAATCCGTAAACTCAGGGAACTTTTCCGCTATCGTTACAACCTTGTCAATGCGCGTTCCAGCGAGAAGATGCGGCTCCAGAATTCCCTCACCGTCTCCAACATCGCTCTGGGTTCCGTTCTTACAGATACTTTTGGAAAATCTGCCTCTGCCATCATTGAGTACCTTCTCTCCGGGCAGGACTTTGACCCTGAACACTGCAAACGCCTTCTCTTTAAAGGAGCTAAAAACAAGGCAGACGATGTTGTTTCCTCCATTATTGGATGCGAGATATCAAATGACCAGGCATTAAAGATGAGACTCTGTCGTGAGCACACCTCATTCCTTGACTCTGTCATTGGCAGACTGGATAAATCCATCGCAGAACTCTCTAAGCCTTACAATGACCTGATCCAGCTGGCCGCTGATGTCCCAGGCATTACTGAAACCTCCGCCCGCTACATCATTGCCGAGATTGGGGCAGACATGACAGTTTTCAAATCTGCAAAACACCTCTGCTCCTGGGCCGGACTTACCCCTCAAAATAACGAGAGCGCCGGTAAGAAAAAGAGCTGCCGGATTTCACGGGCTGGGGCTTACTTAAAGCCCTTGCTGGTCCAATGTGCCCTTGCCGCTATCAAGGACAAGCAGAACCCTTATTTCAGGGTCAAATATGACCGTATTAAAAAGCGCCGCGGCCATAAACGCGCCATCATTGCTATAGCCCGCATGATACTGACCTGCCTTTACCACATGTTTCTGAAGAAGGAAGCTTTCCAGCCTTCTGACATCCACTATGAGGAGCTTCCCGAACAGCTTCTGGAAAAACGTAAAGCGCATTATATAAAGCAGGCTATTAAATTACTGGAAAAGGAAGGTATGACAGTGGTGCCTCCTACTGTTGCCTGATACCCTTTCCTACATAGAAGTCTTTTTGAAAACGGCAGTTTTCTGGCGTTTATTTTACTATGTCTAAACCACTACTTTAAGGCTTCACACTAACTCCTTTCCAAACAAAAAAGCACCAAACATACATATGTCCAGTGCACTTCTAAAACGATCGGCTATTACAAGCATTCTATCATCATTACAACTTACACCTACCGATTTATATGCACAGACATAACAGACCTACCTGCGTAACTGTGCATCCAATCGAAACACAATTACTTTTAAGTACGTCTGTAATACATGTACATATAGTTCATTGTAAAATGTAAGTTCTGCATTTCCATGTTCTCCTAAACTTTTTTAATAACCTACCATAATTCTATTTATATGTCAAGAAATATTTTTTGAAGAGAAAGGCAAAAAGTGACAGAGAGGATATTATCTTTCCCCTCTGCCCATGTTTTTTGAAGACTGCTTCGTTTGCCTGTTTGTGCTTTCCCTTTGATAATTCTGTAACCGTCTGTGGACGGTTTCTTTCTGCTTGTTGGCTTTGTCCCGATAATCGACATAAGCTGATTTAGTGACGGCAAAGGCTTTGTAAAAACATGCACCGTTTAGAATCTATACCGTTTTATTATCCCCGACAAACCGACTTTGAGAAGTTCTATTTCCTCGTTCTTGCGGTCAATCCTGCTTTGCAGTTCCCCTTTCTTTGTCAGTTTTGCAAGTCCATTCAGGCTGTCACACTCAAGTTCCAACTCATTACACTCCCTCTCTGCATCAAAGATGATCCCGTTTTGGTGGCTGAGCTCTTTGTAAGTCTTTAACAGTTTTGGATATGGGGTGGCTTCAACAGACATATTTGAAAATTTATCTATATATTCTTTTACAATTTCATTCATATGTAGTTCTCCTGATTATGGTTCTTTCTCTATTGTTTTCTTGATTACATCTTTACTGTACTTTATGTAGTTTTCTATATCTATTTCAATCGCTCTCTTATGGTTGCATCAACGGTGTGACAGATAATGCCGGAACTCACTGGAAAAAATGTCATCATTCTATACGACAGCTGGTATGTTAAGAAAGATCTGGTATGTCTTGTGGATCAATATGAAAACCTTGACATTGTTGACAATGCCAGGGCTGACTCTGTCATTTATGGCCTTGCTCGCGGACTGTTCAGGAAAAAAGACAGACCAGCGGTGTATGGAAAAAAACTGTCCATTCAGGACGACTTCACATTGTCGGATGAAAAAATCGGTGATTATTTTATGGCTACACGCAGGGTACTCACAAATGTATTTGACAAAAAGGACATTATGGCATATGTGACAGCTCAAAAAAGAATTCCAAAAGCCAGTGTCTATTTTTTAGTACAGTTTTATCAGAACAGCTTTAAATCTTTTGTGCATGTCAGAAAAAATCTCCGTTAAATCAGACAGGAAGCGATCGTATGCAGTTTATTCCGATGCTTCTATATGTACATAGATAGAATATTGAGGTCAGTTATTATGACCAAAAAACATTCTGGTCATTATGCAACTACATGGCACGAAATTATAAAGGGATTGAAATGCTGGTTAATTTGATCAACATCACCCACTGTACCATGAAAATACTGCCATATAAGGATAAGGCATTTTTAAAATACCAGTCAGAAAGCGTACAGGAATTTCGGTTTGTCCCTAGCGGACAGATTCGAGAACAAGTATTTTATGCCATTTTTGTGGAAAATATTGAAACCCACATAAAATCAAATCTAACACCAAACATAAATGCGATTCGACGTTGACTTTCTTTTCCATTCAAATACAGATTCATAGCGTATATCTTATCTTCAATGCATACTTTTCTTTTAGACATAAAATATGCTCCCACCTAAGCAACAAGTTTTTATTATTTCACTTGTCTACCTAGAAGGGAGCATATCACTCAAAAGATTTTAAACCATTATCTGATTAACTCTCATGCCCATAAATACAAATCAACTAATATCCTGATTTTTTATATACTTATCAGGAAAGCAGGGGAAAACCTTTCGCCCTGTCTCTTGATGTACTTTGTGGACATTACATTAAGGCTAAAGTACAACCTTTATTTCTACAAAGTCTAAAAAATATCCCGCTACTTTATTGACAGAGTTTCGTAAATACTGGACCTTTGTATCTTTTTTTAAAGTCCTTTTCAAATTAATTGAAAATAATAATTAAACTTACCATGCTACAATTTCATACATTCCCATGCTGTCATCCCACCCCAATACTTCCATATAACAGCTTGTAGTAGTATGTCCTGTTCCATCATCAAAGGCAAATGATTCCAAATCAGTATAAGCTGCCCAGTCAACATTATTCAAACCTGCTTTATCGGGGGCTATGAAGCCTGTTCCCCAACTACCTCCATTGTAATTATCATCATAATGATACCATTCAAGGACATCATGTTGTCCGATTGTCTCACTCCAGTTCCCTTTAAGACTCATATCCCATGTAATTCCATTTGCTTCCATGATGGTACGATAAGCAGCTATAAGCTCATCTGCCGTATATTTGTCCCCTAATGCAGGTTCAGGCAATTCAGGATACACATATTTAGGAGGAAGTGCAACACGTCCTTCTGCTTTTCCATAATTTTTGTAATGTTGATATAGTTTCCCTGTATCCCTTCCAAATACCTGCATCAGATCAGGGTATGTCTCTGCATAATAATCACTATCAAACAGTGTGCCATCTGACATCCTTTCAGGACTTGCATGGACAGTTGCATCACTCCCTGCCACCATGACTATTGCCATCATAAATATTGCAGTTTTTTTCTTCATATAAGTTCCTCCTGGTAGTTTATTTGTTTCTATACTTTTTGTGACGGTTGTATAAAGAAGCTATGTATTATTTAAAAGATTTTCTAAAAGCAAAAACTTTCAATACATTCAACATATTGTATTTATAGATTATAGCATATTATCTCACCCAATACAAGATATTCATATTCAATTAATTACCAATAGTAAAATATTACATATATTTAATATTTTACACATATACTAAAATGCTAATATAAGGAGTGAGCTTTATGATTAATTACGAAAATTGTTGGAAAACAATGTCTGCGAAAGGTATTACAAAATATTCTCTTATATACCACTATAATATTAGTAGTAATACCCTACGAAGAATGTCTAAAGGAGAGCCAATCACCACGAATACCATCAATGAATTATGTCTTATTCTTCATTGCCGACCAGAGGATATTTTAACTTTTGAAATTACAGCGGAAGAAGAATCCTTCCAGAAGAAACGAGAAATGGAAATTGCTGAAAAAAAGAAGAAATGATGTACTCAAAAAAACGGGAATTCTGCCATGATATAATAGGATTTTTGTTTCTATTTTTTATGATTATAATACTATAAGAAGCAAGAACAGCTTCTTATAGTCGGATTTATAGCGCAGAGAACAGCGCCTTTTATCAGAAGTAAAGGGCAACGTGGCCTATATTCATCCTTATCAATATTAAGTTCAACTGAAATAACCCTGTATGGAGCGAGAAAACCATCTTCAATTCTCTGTTTTAATGAATATGTATACAGTGACTTATCGTCTGTTTGGGCACAAAAATAACTGATATTTGACACATCTTCTGTTTCTTTTAGTGTTGCAGTAAGTCCAAGCTGTGTAGCTGAACCAAAATACTCCAATATTTCATGCCAGTTAGAATCTAAATCAGCAGAATCTCTATAGCACTCATCCACAATAATCATATCAAAGAATATGGAAAATCCTGCATTTTTAGTTCATCATTATTCCTGGAGGATTAAATCTTTTTCAATCAAATCAATCTCATTTGTTGTATATGCAAATGGAATATCCAAAATCTCAGTATATTCAAGCACCTGCTGATATCCTTCCATTGCACTATGTTTTATCCCCTTTGCTTCCACCAGCACCAAAGGAGTATTATCTTTAAATAGAAGTAAATAATCTGCTTTCTTCTTATCTCCGTCGATATTTACCCTGCCATCTGTAAAATAATATTCCATAATAATGTTGTCAGAGGTTTTCTTTTCCTCATCTTTCCTGAATAACAGGGGTAATGTACTTTTTCTTTGTATTTTCTTCATTTTTCTGTTGCTTTGCGATTTCTTCGGGTGTCAACTGTATAATCTTTTTTCTCTTAATTCTTTTTATTGTGGTATACTTCCTGTTCAATTTTTAGGACTTTAATTTCTTCATTCTCTTTTTTGCTTCTTCAGTCAGGATATATCTGCCCTTCGTATTATTGTAAATCTGAACATAACTGTTATCAACCAGCTCATTTAAGACCATATTCACTTTTGCTTTACTGCATCCAAGAGCATCCGTCATCTCCTGTTGTGTAATAGGACATATCTTTGCATTATTAATCTCTATTTGATGTTCATACAATGTTTTCAATACCAAATATCTATCACTTGTAAAAAATTCTAATTTGTTCATTATTAGCACCTTTTATGTTCAATTTTTTTCCTATAATATTATTATAATGTTTCTGTATCAGATTGGAACCTAATTTTTGGATTATACAATTTCCTGCTCTATTTTGCATTTTTTATTTCTGTTGTAATTTAAAGACCATATACTTGAAACAGGCTATTCACTGCTATCTCTATAAGTTCAATCCCTTTGTCTATAAAGTTTGAGCCTATGGCTCTACGTTGGGGAACGAGTCTCACCAATCTTGTCTTTCCCCATAAATGTGCAAAGCAGATTACCTCACCATTTCCGCTACACTCCGTTTCACTGTCAAGGAAATTTCTTTCTCCAATAGGAAAATAAATTTGTCCTATCGGATAACCTTGACTATGGCCATAAAAAATATGAAAATCGCCCACTGGACAATTTTCGCACTTTTTCATTTGAGATTCGTTCGACTCGTTCCGAGAACTTTGATGAAGTTTTAACATTTAAATAGAGATATTCTTAGTATTCTTTTGTAACGAAATGATAAAAGCAATTTCAATATCTTTCATTATCCATTTTGCTTTCTAATACAATAAATTGTATAATCTATAATCTCATATGTATCAAAAATAAGTACCTTACTCTGACTTAAATCATATTCAAGTAACATATCAATTTGGATTTCATCAAATATAGCTTCGCTTAAATCTGCTTCGCTTAAATATGCTCCTCTTAAATCTGCTCCTCTTAAATCTGCTCCACTTAAATCTGCTTCGCTTAAATCTGCTCC
>BLMC01000144.1 GCA_011959805.1 Lachnospiraceae bacterium
AAGGTGGAAATTATGGCACGAAATAAGTATGATATTGACGAAATAATAGAAGATAAGTTTGACCTCAATCAGTTAAAACGTGTATTTCAATATGTAAAACCTTACCGTGGGCAGCTTATCATTGCACTTTTTCTAATGCTGTCCTCCTCCGCCCTCACCATGCTCTTTCCTATG
Source organism: Lachnospiraceae bacterium (assembly GCA_011959805.1). GTDB lineage: Bacteria > Bacillota > Clostridia > Lachnospirales > Lachnospiraceae > COE1. The sequence goes on from BLMC01000144.1 coordinate 175, forward strand.
TTTATTAGCGAGATTATGGACACTTATATTCCAGAAAAAAATATCCGCGCAATCGTTATCATCACAATGATTTCTCTTGTAATCGTGCTGTACACTTGCGTGTGTATTCGATTAAAAATTCGTATTACAAGTCGCATTGGCCAAGCAATTGTTCACCAGTTGCGCTCCGATATTTTCTGTCATCTGCAAGAACTTCCATTTTCTTATTATGATGACCGACCACATGGAAAAATTCAGGTGCGTGTAGTGAACTATGTAAATAGTTTGAGTGATTTGCTCTCAAATGGTATTATCAACACCATCACCGACATGTGCAACCTTATTTTTATCCTAATTTTTATGTTTCTACTCCATGTACGGCTTACCTTAATTTGCCTATGTGGACTCCCAATCCTTATGGGTGTTATCATCTTTGTAAAAAGGCGTCAACGGCGTGCATGGCAGATACAGAGCAATAAACAATCCAATCTCACTGCCTATATTGCAGAGAGCATCAACGGAATCCGAGTGACACAGTCTTTTGTACGCGAGCGAGAAAATACTTCTATCTTTAATCATCTTAGTGACAGTTATCGAAGTGCATGGATGCGCGCCGTAAAATATAACTTTATTATGTGGCCTTGTATCGATTCCATTTCTACTGTCACAACAGCACTAATTTATGTTGTTGGTATTGGGTGGATTTCGGGAGAACTCTACGGTGTCACAGTTGGTATTTTGATTGCTTTTACTTCCTATATCTCAAGATTCTGGGAACCAATCAATACCTTGGCCTCCTTTTACAATTCCTTGCTCACTGCTATTGCTTATTTAGAGCGAATTTTTGAGACAATTGATGAACCTATAAAAGTAAAAGATAACGAAGGTGCTGTTCCCATGGCGCCGATACAAGGTAGCGTTGCATTTCAGGACGTATGTTTTAGTTACGACGATGGCGTTCAAATTCTAAACAAAGTAAGTTTTACCACCAATCCCGGTGACACATATGCGATTGTAGGACCTACTGGCGCCGGAAAATCAACAATTGTGAACCTAATCAGTCGTTTCTACAACGTGGACTCTGGCAAAATCCTGATTGATGGCACTGATATCTCTAATGTAACATTAAAATCACTGCGTGGACAGATGGGAATTATGATGCAAGACAGCTTTATTTTCTCTGGAACAATTATGGACAATATCCGCTATGGTAATCTAACTGCCACAGATGAGGAAGTTATTGCTGCCGCTAAAACAGTTTGTGCTCACGATTTTATTATGGAAATGGAAAATGGCTATCAAACACAAGTCAACGAACGCGGAAGCCGCCTCTCAGCCGGACAGCGACAACTGATTAGCTTCGCGCGGGCACTGCTTGAAAATCCAGCAATTCTAATATTAGACGAAGCAACTTCAAGTATCGATACAGAGACCGAAATTTTACTCCAAAAAGGATTGAATAAACTTCTGGAAGGAAGGACTTCTTTTATTATAGCTCACCGACTTTCTACTATTAAAAATGCAAGTCGTATCCTGTATGTCGACAAAGGAAATATCCTTGAAGCCGGAACCCACGAGGAACTACTTGCACAGAAAGGTGAGTATTATAAACTATTTATGTCACAGTATGATTTTTTGGTGAATAAACAAGAGGCATAAAAGCATGTTTGGAATATAACTTTTCATAGCACCAGAGAGGTTACAATTCACACCAACATCAGATTTTGCACTAATTTACGAACATTCGGTGTGAATTGCAACAATGGATGCACACAAAATGCCTAAGAACAGGCATTTTGGCGCTGGATCCGACACCATGCAGCAAGTGCATGGCGCGGGTGTGAAACCATAGCTTTTCAATTGTACTTTTGCAAAATGTTTCAAAGTTCATCTCTATCTTTCTTTTTTATCCAGAATATGAAATCTCTATCAAATCAAATTTACTGAAGAATTTTCCAAAACATTTGGTAACAATGTATAAATATTGCAAGTACACAGTTCATCAAAATGCTTTTTCAACATCATAAATGCCTTCCATTTATCTATCGTAAAATCTGGTAATCCATGTCTTAGCGCAACATCAATCAATCGTTTTTCCATAATGCAGGCACCATTTGGCAATGAAATTGCATCGCATAATTGTATTAAACGGTCATAATCGCTATATACTTTATTTGACAGAAAATTTTCTAAAAATTTTTTCTGTTCTGCTGTGCAGTCATATTTTCCAATATATGTATTTGCATCCTTAATTGGAAAAGAATGTGTTAAGCAAATATGCGCTAATTCCTCTTGCCCTATGCGCATCATATAGTTATAGCCGTCAAAAATATGCTGGATTCCCTTGATTCCCTCCCTTCGTCCAATGTCGTGCATCAATCCCATAACATATGCTTGTTCCTTATCCATTGTTTTTGTCTGTTCGGCAATTAGCATTGCATTGTGTGCAACAGACTTGCTATGCTGTTCCCACAAGCCAGGACACAGACAAGCCCCTTTTTCAAGTTCTTTTTGTGCTTCTAATACTTTTAGCATATAAACCTCCTTATTTATTGCCCAAATCATTATACTTTATCAGTATAGCGTATTTCTTCACAAAAACACAGTAAAAATCATTGTCTTTTAGTCCTCAAGTAACCCTAACTCCCTCCTCCATCTATTATAATTATTTCTTCCGCCCGGAAATACATTTTGTGCACTCCAAAGTGAAGATTTTTTTAAATGCTTGTCTGCATACTCCAAATGAGAAAATAGCATATGCAATGCCCTGTCAATACCAGTCCGCTCTTGAAAAACAATAGTTTCTGGAAGCATTACATTCCCCACAGAAAGCATCTGAAGCTCCTTAATATCAACGTAATAATATGTATAAAAGTTCCCAATCAGTTCATAACAGCACAAACTATCCCCCGCAAAAAATAAACATGCAAAATTTCCTAAGCCTTGATGAAGCACAAGCGTTGAGTGGTAAGGTGAATACACTTTTTTCTTTAATCGCTTGACATATATCCCTTTTCCCTGAAACAAAAAATCTGCTGCAAAATAAGTATATCGCCCATTTAACGTCTCATTCATCATTTGTACAATCTGCTCTGAAGTAAGTTCGTTTGTAGAGAACTGTTGCATTATACCATCTTCACAGACACGTACCCATACGACAAACTCCATGTCTACTTTTACATCTGCCACTAAATCAATTGGATTTTTTGCCTTGGATTTATTCTCTAAATACTTTTGGAAATTTTCGTAATCATCATGAAAATAATCATTGTAAAAACGCACTTGATTAGAAGGATATACCTCCCGAATCGTTCTACTAGAATCATTGAGATTTTCTAATTCATCATCCGAATCTTCCCACGTCGTATCATCAAAATCTGGGAATTTAAATCCAAGTGCTTCTAAAAAATCCACCACCTCCCATGCATCTCCCATCTCGTCTTTCCAAAAATAAAGATGCTTCGACAAGGATTCTGCTGAACAGCCAAACTCCCTTGCCAATAGTGCTGCATTTCCACGCCACTGATCCCATTCCTCCTCTGCAATTGGTTCAAAACAATCTGGTACAGTCGAAAATTTATCCAATTCCATCCCATTCTTGTACAGATAATAGTCCCAAAAACTATCATCATAAATAGAACATACCATTACTGGTCCTTCTAACTTTTGTGATAACACTTTTGCAAACTTGTCATCTGCATAACAATATTCATTAAAGCTAAGGATACTCCCACCTTCACAATCGCAAAGTTCACATTCCTCTAGCAGAATGAAAAACACATTTTCCCCTGCTGCAAATTCTTTGACAATTTCCCACACATCCACATTATGCTGTTTCTTAAAAACTGCCACATTCCAAAATACCCCCATAGTTTTCTCCTTCGCAATACTATATCTTATAATCCCATTCGTACAATCACCGTCTAACAGAACACTTATTTATAATTTATTCTAATGCAAAAGAACTATTAGATTCGTAATTCATTCTACTCCTATAACAAATGGAGTAAAAAGTCACTCTCTCTACTTGCCGTCCATGTGCCGTGTAATGACATATTTTCTCCGCGTTGGCATACGTATAAAAATCCATCTGTAAAATAAAAAGTTTATTACACAAATGGATTTTAAAATGTTACATTCCTTTTTGTTAAAGTACCCTTTTAGACTTCAAGCTTGTATCCCATTCCCCATACCGTTTTTATCAAATCGCCTTTTTCACCCATCTTACTGCGAAGTTTTTTTACATGGGTATCAATCGTCCTAGCATCTCCAAAATAATCATAATTCCACACACTATTAAGAATCTTCTCTCTTGACAATGCAATACCTCTATTTTCCATAAAATATGTTAAAAGCTCAAATTCTTTGAAGCTTAAATCAATATTTTTGCCATTAATTGTCACTACATGAGCAGCCTTATCAATTACTATTCCACCATACTCTAACACTTCACTTTCTGCAATCTGGTTTGTTCTACGCAAAATCGCCTCCACACGAGCCACAAGGATTTTCGGACTAAATGGCTTGGCAATATATTCATCAACGCCCAACTGAAATCCTTGCAATTCATCTCGCTCATCCGTTCGTGCTGTCAACATAATAATTGGCACCTTAGAATAGTTCCTTATTTCCCTACAAACCTGCCATCCATCCATTTTAGGCATCATTACATCAAGTATAATCAATGCGACATCTTGATTTGCAAAAAATATATCTAGTGCCTCATTTCCATCACCAGCCTCTATCACTTCATAATTTTGTTTCACAAGAAAATCTTTCACCAGTTTTCGCATTCTACTCTCATCATCCACCACTAAAATTTTAAGTTTATTCATTTTAAAATCTTACCCTTTCCTTCCTCTTTCTTACTGTTATCGTATCATCCAATTGTGAAAATTATGTGTTAAATATAAACTGCTTTTGGAAAATATATTACTAATTCCGAATAAAAAACTGTTCACAAATAACCTGTATTTTCTCTTTTACAAGTTTCTTATGAACAGTTTTTATTGTTTGATTATTCTATTTCTTTGTCAATTCTTTTGAATCCTAGTTCTACAAATCGAAAGGCATTCATCAATATGTTTTGAATTACCTATTTCTAATCTGTTCCTAACAACTCTTTTTCCTTCTCGCGTATTACCTGTTCTCGTTCAGACAATTGTTGTTCCCATTCCGCATAGCGATTCTGCAATGTTGTTTCATAATTGAATACAGTAGGCACAGACCCTATTGTTGAGATTGCAAACATTGCAGCCAGTAAAAACACCAATATAATATTGACCAGTATTGAAGTTCTTCTACTAAAAAATTCCTGTTTTGTCTCCTGTTTCACTGGCTTACGGCTTGCCTGGACTCGCTCAACAGTCGGATTTGCACTTTCTCTCATGCTATATACACCATATACAGGTATATTTGCAGGCACATCATCTGAAATTGGATTTTCCAGCAAAATCCGTTGCAGCCTTTTCAAGAATGCATATCCTACAGGTGTTCTAAAAACACGGTTGTTTATGGCCTTATGATACACTGCATTTACCATATCTTGATTGTCATAATCTAACCTTTCCTCAAGCCGCTCTATTCGTTGTTGCTCATTTTTCGCAAGTTCTGCATCCTTTTCTGTTCCAAACTGAAATCCATCTACAACCCAATCCGCTTTATCTGCCATAGGAATTTCCCCTGCCTTTCGGTAACATTATAGACATACTACTCATATTCCTATCTCAAAGACTTTCAATGGTCTTATAAGTGTCTATATATAACGCTTCTAGCTGTTTCATCTCCTGTTCAAGATTCATATCCTGAACTCTAAGTTTCTCTACCATTGGAATCAATAAATGATAAATTTCATTGATTCCAAGATTCGATACAAACCCTTTCATGGTATGTGCTCCCTCAAAAGCCTCTTTACAATTTCCCTTCTCAAAAGCTATTTTCAACTTTTCAAAACTTGAATCATCCAGAAACTTTTTCAGACACTTCATATATAATGTCTCATTATTTAGGAAGCGTTTCATTGTACCATCTACATCAAACCCTTTGTCTTCCAAAAATTTTTTTTGATTTGCATCCATGCAGTATCCCTCCATCAGCTTATCAATCCTGCATTAATCCACTCACATCGAGTATTAACGCAATACTGCCATCACCAAGTTGTGTACACCCAGAGATACCATGTACCTTCTTAACATATGGTGGAATTGGCTTTACGACGATTTCCTGTGTTCCAACTAATTCATCAATCAATACACAAAGTGTATTTCCTTCATATTCAAGAAGAAGCATAACACCATCTTCCACATCTGTAACTGCATCTTCTAGGTGATATTTTTGGCTGAGTCGAAGAATCGGATAGCATTCTCCACGAATCATCACGTACTCTTCACCGTTTGGCTCATGGATTAGCTGATTGTCTGTCACGCGAATAAATTGCTTAATTGCTCCTGTCTCCATTACAAATTTCGTATTGCCGTTGCGCATAACAATACCATCTATGATTGCCATTGTCAATGGAATCTTCATAGTCATGGTAGTGCCTTCACCTTCAACAGAATCAATATCAAGCACCCCACCAATTTTCTGAATATTCTTGACTACAACATCCATCCCTACACCACGGCCAGAAAATTCTGTCACCTTT
>BLMC01000145.1 GCA_011959805.1 Lachnospiraceae bacterium
ATTGCGGGAGCATGAAATGCGGAGCAATCCGTGGTATCATAGGGGGCAAAATACCTTTTGACCCCAACATCATGTGTATGTAATAAAGAACAAGATTATGAAAAAAATGACTTGCTTTTTTACACATATTTTTATAAAATTGAACAGAACATAAAGATGGTACACGCAGGAGCGTGACTGTACTTTATGTGATGGTATGATGTTCGTTGCCATGAGGAATTGTGGGCTGCGACGAGTTTTTTTTGATATATACATCAAGGAAATAGACAAGTCAAGATATGTCAGTTATTTTCCTACAGTTCCCAAGAACGATACATACTAAAACAATTAAATATTAGAAGAAAAAAGGAGTAAAAGACATGACAAAAAGAGGACAAAAATTTGGAAAGGTTCTTTTTGCGAGTATGTTGCTTACACTGACTGTTGCACTGGGCGGATGCGCAGGTGACAAGACGGCTGGAGACTCTACACAGATTGCAGACACGTCTGCCACAAACAGCAGTGAGGCAAATACCGTGACAAACGCTGAGACAAACGCTTCATCAGAGGAGATGAACGAGACGGGCGAGGCGAATGAGACAACGGATGATGCATCACACATTACCATAGGTATTCCGCAGGATTTGGACAGTCTGGTGCCTAGTTTATCGCAGGGCGCTGGTACACAAGAAATTCTTTATAATATCTATGAGGGCTTATATAAGCCGGACAGCGAGGGCAATCTGGTTCCTGCAGTAGCAAGTGATTATACAATGTCCGAGGATGGACTTGTGTATACATTTACTTTAAGAGATGGAATCCAATTTCACAATGGAAATCCTGTTACTGTGGCGGACGTAAAATATTCGATTGAAACTTGCGCCGGTCTTAATGGGGGAGAACCTGTTATATCGGCGTTTTCTAATATTGTGAGTGTGGAGACGCCTGATGACAACACTGTAATTATTACATTAAAAGAATCAAGTAGTCCATTTATGGCAATTTTGTCAACAGTTGAGGCAGCGATTGTTCCGGCAGATGTATCTGACTTGCAGACAAATCCTATCGGAACAGGTCCATACAAGTTTGTATCGCGTTCCCTTCAGGAAAATGTAGTGCTTGAACGCTTTGATGGATATTGGGGAGAACCAGCACATATTAAAGACATTACATTAAAAGTGCTTGCAGATTCGGATTCGATTGTTATGAATCTTGAGGGCGGTGCAGTTGATTTAGTTGCGCGCGTTTCCACAGCACAGGCAGCAGAACTTGGCGATGATTTTGAGGTGCTTGAGGGAACAATGAATCTGGTTCAGGCAGTGTATCTTAACAATGCAGTTGCTCCATTTGACAATGAGAAAGTGCGTCAGGCATTGTGTTATGCAGTAAATAAACAAGAGATACTTGATTTTGTATCAGAAGGAAAAGGAACACCTGTTGGGAGCAGTATGTTTCCAGCTTTCGGGAAATATTATGTTGAGGAGTTAAATGACCTGTATACAACTGATATTGAGAAGGCAAAGGCACTGTTGACGGAGGCTGGATATTCTGATGGATTTCGTTTTACAATGAAGGTGCCATCAAATTATCAACAGCATGTTGATACTGCACAGGTGGTTGCAGAGCAGTTAAAACAGATTGGTGTCACAGCCGATATTGAGTTGATTGAATGGGAAACTTGGTTGAGTGATGTGTATCAAGGACGCGATTTTGAGGCAACGCTGGTCGGCGTGGATGCATCGACACTTACTGCGGGAGCAATGCTTAGCAGATTTCGTTCGGATGCACACAATAATTTTGTAAATTATAATAATCAAGAGTATGATGCTGCTTATAAGGAAGCACTTGCTGCAGAGGCAGTAATGGATGATGACAAGGCAACAGAAGCATATAAAAAGTGTGAGACAATCCTCGCGGAGACGGCTGCAAATGTCTATATTCAAGATATGTGTGAATTAGTAGCAGTTAGAAAAGGGTATACAGGATATACGTTTTATCCATTGTATATTCAAGATTTCTCTAAATTGGATGTACAATAATTTTCCACCTGTGCATTTTTCATAAGCAAAAACGGTTGCATTAGCAGACATAAAGGTATGATAGCGTGATTTTTGTGAAGGAAAGAGTAAGTTTCTAAGATAGAACAAATAGAAGGAGACGAGGATATGAGATACGTTGGTAAAAAGCTGGCAGCAATGATCATCACGCTTTTGTGTATTTCGTTCCTCGTCTATCTTGCTTTTGACCTAATACCAGGGGATGCAGCGCTGGCAGCGCTTGGCACAGATGCCACACCGGAGAGCCTAGCGGCGCTCCGGGAGCAATTGGGGTTAAACAGACCCTTTATGGAGCGCTATCTGGAATGGTTGGTCCATTTTGTAAGCGGTGATTTTGGTACCTCCTACAAGTATCATATGCCCGTTGCAGACATGATAGTGTCCAAGCTACCAATAACGGTGATTATGGCGGTGATTTCTTTTTTTATTATGGTAGTGATTTCGCTGCCAATTGGTATCTACACAGCGAAACATAGCGGAAAAAGAATTGATCGCATAATTGTAGCATTGAATCAAATTGTAATGTCAGTTCCGCATTTTTTTATGGGAATTTTAATTACTTATTTTTTGGGATTGATATTAAAATTATTTACCCCAGGAGGTTTTGTTTCTTATCAGACAGATTTTTGGGGATTTCTTGCCTACATTGTTTTTCCCTGTTTTGCAATCGCATTGCCAAAGATTGCAATGTCGGTTAAGTTACTGCGAAGCTCTTGTATTGAGGAGGCAAGGAAAGATTATGTGAGGACAGCTTATAGTAAAGGAAATAATACCAACAAGGTTTTATATAGACATGTTCTTCGCAATGCTATGATTCCTGTGATTACCTTGTGGGGAATGACACTTGCAGATATGCTTGTGGGAAGTATTGTTATCGAACAAGTATTTAATATTCCAGGCATAGGGCGCATTCTTTTAACTTCCATATCTTATCGGGACTATCCAGTGGTAGAAGCAATTATTGTATTGATTGCCTTTGTGGTGATTGGGACAAACTTTATTGTAGATGTAATTTATCAGTTGGTGGACCCGCGTATTAGTGTGCAGAGTTAGATGAAAAGTAGTATTTTTCATTTCTTTTTGCGCCGCAAAGGTGGCATGGGGGATTTCTATGAAAAGGAAAAAGATATATTCTCCTAATTTTATAATAGGTCTAGCAATAACAGCGACAATGCTGCTGTTGATTCTAATAGGTTTTATCCACACACCATATGATATTACAAAAATGAATAGCGCGACAAAGTTGGCGGCTCCTTCACTGCAACATTTGATGGGGTGTGACAATTTTGGAAGGGATATTTTTTCAAGAGTGTTAAAAGGAATGGGAAACACGTTTGTGATTGCAGCGGCTACGGTCTCGATAGGTTCTGTCTGTGGTGTGATTGTCGGAGCATTTACCGGATATTTTGGCGGTTGGATAGATGAGGTGCTGATGCGCATCAATGATGTAGTTTTCGCTTTTCCAAGTATTCTTTTGGCACTTGTTTTTGTCAGTATCTTTGGTACAGGCAAGTACAATGTAATTGGTGCGCTTGGTATTGCGTTCATACCAAGTTTTGCTCGCATTGTCAGAGGAGAATTTATCAAATACCGGGAAATGGATTATGTGAAAAGTGCGAAGCTTGCTGGAGTGCCACAATTGCGAATTATCTTTGTGCACATTTTGCCAAATACAATGCCAGTATTATTATCTTCTATTATGATTGGATTTAACAATGCAGTGCTTGCTGAGGCGGGTATGAGTTATCTAGGGATTGGGGTACAACCGCCTAGCGCAAGCCTAGGGAGTATGTTATCCGAATCACAGACCTATCTTTTTTCTGCGCCGTGGTATGCGTTATTTCCAGGATTAATGATTATTTTAATGGTATTGGGACTTTCTCTAATAGCAGATAGGGGCAGGTAGCGAGGATAAAGTTGATTGTACTGGAAAAGGATAGTTTGTTGTTAGTTTGTAGAACCAAGTATAAAAATTTGTAATAGATGATGAAATCTTTAATATAAAAATTGATAAAGAGAAATAAAAGCTTAGAAAACCAGTGATTAAAAAGATGATTGAAATATTGGAAAGAAGAGTTATAAAATAAACGACAGCAAACATAATAGAAAGACAATCCCAGATGCAATATGAAAAGTACATTATAGGTGCTAAGAGACTTGGATAGAAACTACAGTATCTTAGGACAGATGGAATTAGATTGTATTTGGGATTATTGTAAGATTAAGATAAAAAATGAGTGCATATGGACTTTGAATAGTTCATGTGCACTCATTTTTTGAATAGAAGAATCGATTAACAACGATAGGATTCATCTATATTTTTCAAAAGGTAATAAAAAAGATTGACAGAGTGTATTTTCCATGTTATGCTAATACTACGATAAACGTAGCAATGATAGACATAGTAACGATAGTCGTTGCATTGTCTGTCGAAGATAAAACGTGCAGTTGAAGGGAGGGTTTTATGAGCAGTATCAGCAGCGATATTATACGCGGGTACAATGATACAATGATTTTGTATCTGTTGTGGGATGTACCTTCTTATGGGTATGAAATTTCTAAAAGAATTAAGAGCTTGTCAGAAGAGAAGTATGTAATTAAGGAGACTACGCTTTATTCTGCTTTTACACGATTGGAAAAAAACGGATTTGTCGAATCCTATTCTGAGAATGTTACGCTCAATGGAAAACGCAGAACATATTATAAAATTACAGAGCAAGGCAGAAAGTATTACCGTGAGAAGTGTGCGGAGTGGACATTGACCAAGGAAGTTGTGGAAAAATTTATAAAACAGGATGGAGGGGGATTAACATATGGAGACGATTAAAAATTATCTGGAAACAATGTTTGCAAAGCTTCCTATCACAGTTGAGGTGCAGAAAGCAAAAAATGAGTTATGGCAAATGATGGAAGATAAATATACAGAGCTAATGAACGATGGAAAGACAGAGAACGAGGCAGTTGGCATTGTAATTTCAGAATTTGGCAATCTTGATGAGCTGTCAGAGGAATTAGGTATTCGCGATTTTGTAATACAGGAGAACCGAAATACTGGAAGTGCATTTCGGAATATGACACTTGTGGAAGTTAAGGATTATTTACATGATAAGACTCGTTCGGCTTATACAATTGCACTTGGCGTATTTTTGTGCATTATCAGTTGTTGTGGATATATGATGGATATTAGTTGGAATTGGCGCGGTGGGATTTATGCCACATGTTTTATGTTTTTAATGATTGCGACAGCAGTTGGACTATTTATGTATTCCAGTTTTGTTATGGGAAAATGGAAATTTTTGAAGGAGAAACAATGTAGTGTGGATTTTGCGACAGCAGAGTATGTCCATAATCGTCGGGAAAGTTTTCGTGTAACACATGCAATGATGATAACAATCGGCGTGATTTTGTGCATTTTAAGTGTGCTTCCAATAATGATCGTGGGTAGTTTATTTTCATGGAGCAGTGGATTTGGTGTAGTGCTCATGTTTGTATTTATTGGAATTGGCGTTTTTTTGTTTGTGGCAGCAGGAAATGTAAGCGCAGGAATGACAACAATCCTTTCTTTAAATAAAAGCGGCACAATGGGAGGGTGTTTTGTGCCATCTCAGAAACAAGTAAGTTATAAAAATGAAAAAATTTCAGAGATGATGTCACTTTACTGGCCAACTGTGACCTGCATTTATCTTTGCTGGAGTTTTTTGAGCTTTGATTGGCATATCACATGGATTATATGGGTGATTGCAGCGCTGGTACAACAGTTGATTCGTGCAGTTTGGTAGAGTAAACAAGAAGTGATTTTAGGAGGAAAATATGAGCATAAGAAAAAATATATGGATGGCAATATTGACAATTATCACCATCTGCTGTGTAATTGGTGGAACGTTTTATCACACAGGTATCTTTGAAGTGAACGGTGGTTTTCGCTTTGGAGAGGATAGGATGACAAGTGTAAGTGCAGATTTGGAAACATTTCATGCAATCAATGTTGATGCGGATATGATGGACTTGTCCATTGAAGAAGGGGACAATTTTTATCTTCACGGTAAATATACAGATAGGCTGAAATTTGAATATGAAGTAAAAGATGGGGTTCTTTTTCTTAAGGGAAGAAATCCTCGAAAGATTTTTTGGGGAGGAGTTAGGGGCGAAAACTGTAATATCACATTGACTGTACCTAAAAATACAGTGATGGATAGAATCGAGATCAAACTTGCGATGGGGAATGCCGACTTGGAGAATATTGCATCAATAGACTGTGAAGTGCTAAACAATATGGGAAATTGTATTTTTGAAAAATGCAGTTTTGATAAGGCAGATATTGATACAAATATGGGTGAGGTTAGAATAAAAGACACACATCTTGGAGACGCGGAAATTAATAATGATATGGGAACAATTCAAATTGAGCGTTGTACCTTTCAAGATTTGAATGTAGATAATTCTATGGGTGATATTTCTATCGATGCAAAACAGAGTCTTGATCAATATGAAATTGAGCTGCACGCAGAAATGGGTAATGTGAGAGTAAACGGTGAGAATGAAGGAACAAAGTATCGTCAGTCAGGTAATGCAGGAAGGTTGGAAGCCAATACCAGTATGGGAAGTGTGAGACTTAGTGATGAATAGAATCTTTTGAAATAGGAATAGATTTTTTCTGCGCACTGTGATAAAATAAAGGTTACAATTCACACCCATGCCAGTTTTTATCAGCCTATAGGTTAC
>BLMC01000146.1 GCA_011959805.1 Lachnospiraceae bacterium
TGTGTAGTTTCTCCCATATAATGTATGGAGTAATTCCTTGAATGAGGAAAGGACAATGTCTATGGAGAGCAGAAATGGAAGCACAGGTGCAAACATAGGAAAGCACAGGCTGGGCATGGAGCAACGCCGAGACTGTAAAATAACAGGGGTATTGGAAGTTCATTCCTTTGATGAAAATAATATCCTCATGGAGACAGTAGAAGGAATGCTTGCCATTAAAGGAAGTGGTCTCCATGTAAGCCGATTGAATCTGGAGAAAGGTGAGGCAGATGTGGATGGCAAGGTTGATGCGCTTACTTATTCCGACAAAAGTACGTTGGCAAAAAAAGGAGAGGGGCTGCTTACACGCCTGTTTAGCTGATGAGTGGAGAGATTATCAGGGAATGGCACTTCTGGTTGGCTTCCATTGTAACTGGTGCCTGTATGGCATTTTCGTATGACTTGCTTCGATTGTTTCGCAGATTGGTTAGACATGGCAGAATTGCGGTCGATTTGGAGGACCTTCTTTATTGGATTGTCTGGTTTTGCTTTAGTTTTGCTCTTTTGTATTATGGAAATAATGGTGTGATACGTTTTGCGGCAGTGTTTGGCGCAGCAGTTGGAATGTTAATCTATGCTGTTACGGTAGGACGTTTTTTTATCAAAGTCAGTTATCTGATGATAGACAAGACAATTGGTAATCTTCTGCGTTTGTTGAGGAAATTATTAGAGCCTATAAAGCGACGAAAACATGCAGTGATTCAAAAAATCCGATTGACGTGCTCGACAATACAGCATAAGATTGAAGTATACCATTTTGCAAAGGCAAAACAAAGAAGGGAGAAAATAAAGCATGGCACAAGGAAAAAAAAGCACAAAAAGAAAAACGCCGGAGTTTCTTCGCGACAGGAATGAAAATCGTATGGGAATGTTGATTGCTGCGTTCGCAATTTTGATTATGACCAGTGTGGTAGGTATTCATTCTATCTCCCTAAAACAGAAGGAAAAATCATATGCAGCTAGAGAACAGGAGCTTCTGCAGCTCATTGCTGTGGAGGAGGCGCGTGCAAAGGAGCTTGAGGAGTTTGCTACTTACACCAAAACAAAAAAGTACGCGGAGGAAGTGGCGAAGGATAAGTTAGGACTTGTGTATGAAAATGAGATTATATTTCAGGAGGTTGATTAAATGTGTATGACTCTGCACCGTTATTAGGAAAATCCTAAATAACGGTGCTGATTTTTGTCAATGAAAAATTAGAAATCTGTGCATAGGTTTGACAAAAAATGAACGAATTCCCTTTTATACTAAAGAGGTGGAAAAGAATGACAGGGGGACAGTTTTATGTTGAAGGTATGGACACCCAAGGCTTCAAAAGAAGCAGAAAATAAATCGGGAATTACAGAAGGATATCTGTTTAACGGATATAGCAAACGAAAGTTATACTGCCTTGCAGAGACCTATGAGGAGCTGGCAAAGCTCTACCGCGGCATACCAGAGGCGGACTATGCATATAATGACAGAAAGGACATGCTTTATCAGAAGCAAATACAGGAGACCAAAGAAGTTTTTGCAAATCATCTTGAGGAGATTTCTGACGCATTTGCAGATGTGGCGGATACAGTGGTACACTTTAGTATTCCGATGGCGCATAAGAAGCGGACATTAATACAGTATTTAAAAAAGCGTGGTATTATAGTACATGGGTTGGTTTTTTTGGAAGGCGGCGATGCAGGAAACTATGGGAGTGCAGCCGATGGTCGTTGTGGAAATAAAATCAGCATTGAGGCGCGGACAGTTAGCAGACATGGAGTTCGCGCGAATGTTCTAGGAGAGCTGTTGTCTACATTTTTTGGTAGGAGTCTTGTCTTGTCAGCGGAGAGCGCACAGTTTATCGAAAGGGGATATCACACGTTTATCTTTGAGGATGAACCTAAATACAAAATTTTGAGTGCTGTATCGCGAGCAGTGCGAGAAGATGAGAAAATTTCAGGTGACAACTTCTCTATAGAGGAATATAATCAAAATCAGATGATTGTTATGATTGCAGATGGCATGGGGAGTGGAGCGCAAGCATGTCGAGACAGCCAGGCTGTGATAGAGTTTATGGAACGTTTTTTGGAGGCAGGTTTTCCAAAAGAGAAGGCGTTTTCAATGGTCAATGGAGCGATTGCTGCACAAAATGGTTGTTGTAATCTCACAACTCTTGATTTGTGTGCAGTGAATCTGTTGACAGGAGAAGCGGAGTTTGTCAAAGCAGGTGCAGCGGCAAGTTATATTAAGCGTGGAAATTGGGTGGATGAGGTGTCAGCAGACACATTGCCGATTGGCAGTATGGAAGAGTTAAGCCCAATTACACAAAGTGTCAGGCTGGCAGATACGGATATGCTTGTCATGGTGTCCGACGGAATTTTAGATGCAATTGACCGAGAGACGTCAGGTAGAATACGCGAACTGATTTCAAGGAGTCGGATTATCAATCCAAAAGAAATGGCGGATTATCTGTTACAGTGCGCTATTAACAGTGATGGGGGGCGTATCCGTGATGATATGACAGTGCTAACTTGCTGTGTAAAGCGACGCAGGGAGGCAGTATAGTCTAGCTATGGTTTTGTCAGCAACAAGATTAGCAACTTTTTAGAATCAAATTTATTTTGAGGAATACAAATGATTGACAAAGTTTTAGAATATATTAAAAAATATCATATGATTGAAAAAGGTGACTGCGTTGTTGCAGGTGTGTCAGGAGGGGCGGACTCTATCTGTCTGCTTTTGATGCTCCTTGAATTAAGTAAGCAGATTCCGATAAAGTTGCGTGTAGTTCATGTCAACCATCAAATACGCACAGATGCTGCGGCAGATGCAGAATATGTACGAAAAGTATGTCTGACGGAAGGACTTCCTTTTACGCTTGTGGAGCAAGATGTAGAAGCATTTGCAAAGCAGCGTCATATTTCGACAGAGGAAGCAGGTCGAATTGTACGTTATAATGCATTTGCACAAGAATTGGGGCAAAACAAAGGAAAGATTGCTGTGGCCCACAATAAAAATGATTGTTGTGAGACTTTTTTGTTTCATTTGTTTCGTGGGACTTCGATTAAGGGGCTTAAGGGAATACCACCTGTGCGCGGCAAAATTATCCGCCCTTTGCTGTGCCTTACGCGCAGCGAGATTGAATTGTTTCTACAAGAAAGAAATACGCCATATTGTATAGATAGTACCAATTTGGTGGATAATTATTCAAGGAATATTATTCGGCATCATATTCTTGACACAGCAATGAAAAAAATTAACTCTGCGGCAACAGAGCACATTTATGATGCGTGTGGACGAATCAGTGATGCATATGAGTTGATTGTTGATTTGACTAGACAAGCATTTATTGCTTGTGTCAAACAAAGAGAAGGTGCATTTTACATTGACCGGGAAAATTTTTTGCAACTTCATAGGACAATACAGGGGTATTTAATTATGGAGGTGCTTGCACAGGCATCTGGGAGTAAAAGAGACTTAGGGGCGGTTCATGTTGGGCAAGTGCAAAAATTAATGAACAGTCAATGTGGAAAAGTAATCACACTTCCACATCAACTTCGCGCTGAGCGCACCTATACGGGAATTATTTTATATAAAAGTTGCATGGACAATGCAATTAGAAAGACTGCTTTGGGAGCGAGTCTGCCAGAGATTGTGCTGTCTGCAACAGACGAGAATGCACTTCGGGCGGGAGAAGAACTTGTATTTTCTGTAGGGATACAGCAAACGATTCATCTAAGAACAATAAGTGTAGGAGAAAATGGCATTGATTTTGAAAATATTCCGCAAAATAAGTATACGAAATGGATTGATTATGGTAAAATAAAAAATAGTATTGTCATAAGAACTCGTAGGCCGGGGGATTACCTGACAGTAAATTCCATGAATCAGCACAAAACACTGAAGTCGTATTTTATTGACCGTAAAATTCCGCAAAAGGAACGGGATCAAATTTGTCTTTTGGTGGATGGAAGACATGTTGTCTGGATTGTGGGGGAACGAATCAGCAATTATTATAAGGTTAGCAAAAATACCAAAACAGTCTTGTGTATTATTTTTGAGGATTCTTAAGCGCACTCTAAAATTATCGGTGTGCTGTCAGGGTATATGTTAAACAAAGGAGGACCGAATTATGGCTGAAAAAATTCAAGTCATGTTGACGGAGGTTGAGGTAAACGATAGGATAAAGGCAATCGGAGAGCAAATTAGTCGTGATTATGCAGGCAAGCAGGTTCATTTAGTGTGCGTGCTAAAAGGCGGCAGCTTTTTTATGTGTGAACTTGCCAAGCGAATTACAATTCCTGTATCGCTGGATTTTATGTCTGTGTCAAGCTATGGCGGGAGCACGAAATCAAGTGGGATTGTCAAGATTGTAAAGGATCTTGATGAGTCGCTAAAGGACAAAGATGTGATTGTCGTGGAGGACATTGTGGATTCTGGTAGAACATTGAGCTATCTGTTGGAACTACTGCAACAGCGTGAGCCAAAGAGTATGAAGCTCTGTACACTTCTTGACAAACCAGAGCGGCGTGTGGTCGATGTAAAAGTAGACTACACAGGCTTTGAAATACCTGACAAATTTGTGGTAGGATATGGTCTTGACTATGATCAGCGTTATAGGAACCTTCCATATATCGGAGTGGTTACACTTGACGAAGAGTAAGCAGCGGCAGGACCGGGAGGAGACAGAAATTGGGAAAAGGTGCAAAAGGAATTAATTTAACATTTATATTTATACTGATACTGGTACTGGTGTTAATCTGGGCGAGTAGCAATAGCGGCAGTAGTGGTTCCTACACAATGGGACAGTTAATCTCCGAGATGGAGGAAGGCCTTGTTGTAGATGTAGAAATTCATCCGAATGCACAGGTACCGACAGGTATGCTGCGCATTACACTAAGAGATAATCAACAACGAAATCTTTATGTATCAGATGTTGTTGAGGCTCAAGAGATTGTAAAGAGCTACAATATAGAACCGATTGTGAAGGATGTACCACAGGAAAATTGGTTTATTACAGAGTTGTTACCACTGTTGATGTTACTAGTGGTAGTAGTGTTTATGTTTAGTATGATGAATGCCCAGAATGCTGGAAATAGCGGCGGAAAAATGATGAATTTTGGAAAGAGTAGGGCGCGTCTTATGACAGGGGGCGAGGTCACATTAAAAGATGTGGCAGGTCTAAAGGAAGAGAAAGAAGACCTTGAGGAAATTGTAGATTTTCTGAAAGACCCGGGCAAGTACACAAAGGTTGGTGCGAGAATTCCAAAGGGTGTGCTGCTTGAGGGGGCGCCGGGTACTGGTAAAACATTGCTCGCAAAGGCGATTGCCGGCGAGGCGAACGTGCCTTTTTTCTCCATATCTGGTTCTGATTTTGTGGAGATGTTTGTCGGTGTCGGTGCGTCGAGAGTGCGAGACCTTTTTGCAGAAGCAAAGAAAAATGCGCCTTGCATTGTGTTTATCGACGAGATTGACGCTGTGGCAAGACGACGCGGAACTGGTATGGGCGGTGGTCATGATGAACGTGAACAGACCTTGAACCAGATGTTGGTTGAGATGGATGGTTTTGGCACAAACGAGGGCATTATTGTGATGGCAGCGACCAATCGTGTGGATATTCTTGACCCAGCAATTTTACGGCCAGGACGCTTTGACCGGAAAATTACAGTGTCCCCGCCAGATGTGGGCGGGCGAGAAGAAATTCTCAATGTACATGCCAGAAATAAACCGCTTTCTGAAGATGTGGACTTAAAGCAAGTGGCGCAGACAACAGCAGGATTTACTGGTGCAGACCTTGAAAATCTTTTGAATGAGTCAGCGATTCAGGCGGCAAAAGAGAACCGCGTGTTTATTAAACAAGATGATATTAAAAAGTCTTTTATTAAGGTAGGTATTGGAGCGGAGAAAAAAAGTCGGATTATCTCCGAGAAGGAAAAGAAAATTACAGCTTACCACGAGGCAGGACATGCGATATTATTCCACATACTTCCTGATGTTGGACCAGTCTATACAGTTTCTATTATACCGACAGGACTTGGCGCTGCAGGTTATACCATGCCATTGCCAGAGCGAGATGAAATGTTTAATACCAAAGGCAGGATGTTGCAGGATATTATGGTATCACTTGGGGGACGCATTGCAGAGGAAATTATCTTTGATGATGTGACAACAGGTGCTTCCAGTGATATTAAGAAAGCGACTAAAGTAGCAAGAGCAATGGTAACAAGATATGGTTTTTCGGACAATATTGGTGTTATCAACTATGATGAGGATGACAATGAGGTGTTTATTGGACGCGATTTGGCGCACACGAGAAGTCATTCTGAGGCAGTTGCAGGAGAGATTGACATTGAGGTTAAGGCGATTGTGGACGACTGTTACAATAAGGCCAAGGACATTATCTTAAAAAACGAAAAGGTACTCCATGCCTGTGCTGATTTGCTTCTTGAGAAAGAAAAGATTGGTAGGGACGAGTTTGAGGCATTGTTTGCGTAAATGAAAAAACCATCCGTTTTTGCGGATGGTTTTTTGCTATGGAGTAAGTGATAGAAAATAAAAATGAAGGATTTACAAAAAATGAGTGCACAGGCGCTCTTTTTTTATGCACACGGGCACCC
>BLMC01000147.1 GCA_011959805.1 Lachnospiraceae bacterium
AGTATCATTGTGTCTTGCAAAAATAATCTTCATTTCAAAAAGATACCAGAATTTTGGAATGAATGTCAACGGAATGGTATTTTTGCAAAACTAATTTCGATAGATACTGCTACCCCAAAAGGAATATTCGGTCTCTTTGGCGCTTATGATGAACAATTAAATGAACTGGAATATTCTATTATGGTTATATCGAATCAAGAACCGCCTCAAGGTTTTACCAAAATCAATATTCCAAATGCTACATGGGCAATTTTTGATTGTAGAGGTTTTGTTCCGCAGGCAATACAGAAAGGTTGGCAATACCTTAACGAAGAATGGCTTGTCAAATATCCATTTCAACACGCACAATGCCCGGAAATAGAATGGTACAGCAATGGAAATGTATATGACAACAACTATTTAAGTCAAATATGGATACCGATTATAGAGGAGAAATAAAAAATGGTACATTTAGTTTATTGCGATAATGCAGGCAAAAAAGGTGAAAGAGTATTAGATAAAATTTTAGCCGGAACCAAGACAATGATTGTGCGCGGCGCAGCAGGAAGAAAAATTCCACACAGCAGAGTTTTTGAGGGTGAATGTCTTTATTTTATAGAAAAAGGAAGTGCAGAAATAACGACAATCGCTATCGTGAAAGAAGTGCAAAATTTTGTGAAACTGTCCGATGAAGAAATCACAAAAACGCTTGCGGATAATCAGAGTAAATTAAACTTATCAGATAAACAAAAAATACGGTGGCATAAAAAGTGTCTATGCTTAGTCGAATTTGAAAATGTTAAAGAAATATCTCCTCTCGCTTTTGAACATCAGGGAAATATGGACGATTGGCTTATGTTAGAAAAAATTGAAGATGTTATTGTAGGAACAAGTATTCCGTGCAATTATAAAAATTCTAAATTTTAAATTATAAAGTCTGATTATTTGTAATTACTAACTACACTATACTTTTTATGAGCGAAAAAAAGATATTTCTGCAAACACCCCACCATCTTTTTGCATTTCCTATGTTCTTTTTTGTGATATAAATCTATTTTCTCATATTACGCAAATATTTCTGGCTTTGTGAGATAAACTTGTTTTATTTTATGCGTGCTACAGACAGGAGAGGAATAATTTTACATATTATATATGGATACATGTTTCTTTGTTTCACATTATTTAAGCGGAATCATTAGATAGACAATTTGTCATTTCCGTTACATAAGAACGTAGAGAATAAGGCTGACAAAGCAGTGACCGTTGAGATAATTGGAGCCACTATGTGGTATAATCAAAAAGCTTTAATATATCCTCAAACCTTTTACTGATAATATCATCAATACAAAAAAAGCGAACTATAGTTTGTTTTTTAGGAATGTGAAGTTTTTTATAAATAGCCTTTTAGAAGGTCTTCTATGATAAAATAAAAATTATAGAAGGTCTTTTGTCATGGCAAAGAAAACCTGCACCCAGAGTACACGAAACATCATCCACCAGCTATTAAAGGTATATGGTATCCAGATGACAGAGGATATTTAGGATGTTCTGAAAAATCTGTTAGGGAACAATTAAGGAAATGATAGAATCTGAAATATATCTCCATTTTACCTATGAAAAATCAGAAGTATCTGCCAGCGATGATTATCGAAACAGTTACAAGCACAAACATATAAATAATAGTTTGGATTCTTTGTAGATCAACGTAGCTTGTATATTGCATCGTCTCCGAAAATATAAAAAACACAAATTCCATTTATTACCAGACAGTAACTTTTCTTTAATTCCATATTGGGAAATTCAAAGACACCTATCAAAATATAATCATATTTTGTCTTACTGTAATTGTTACTCATAAACCGTTGTCTTATATACATCTGAAGCAGTAAACTATAAGAAATATTTCGATGGAAGGGTTTTCGATGGATATTCAAAAATCATTTGGATTACGTATTCAACAATTGCGTAAGAACTTAGGGGTAAGCCAAGAAAAATTTGCACTTTTAATAGATATGGATAGAACATATTTAGCTTCTGTAGAAGCTGGTAAGCGCAATATATCACTTCAAAATATCAAAAAAATTGCAGATGGTTTGGGCATAACACTCGAAGACCTATTTGAAAATCTGTAATAACGGAAGGAGTATAATTATGAACTCACCTTATGGAAATACAAGGGTTGCAGATTGGGATGTAATCACTCAACAATTACTTGCCAAACATCCACTCAAGGAAGACGAAATTGTAGAAATCGTTCTTGATGCATGGAATTCAATTATGCGTACTAAAATTGGTGGAAAGCTTCAGATCGGAGTTGATGTTTTTCCAAGTCCTCAAAATATGGGAAATTACTTGCACATGTTAATCCCCGCAATTCTTGCAGAGTATTATCCTGGTATATGGAGAGGTGAAATTGATAAAAGTGACAAAGATGTAGTATATATTCCAAATGACACATATTCAATCGAAATAAAGACTTCTTCTCAAAATAGCATCTACGGAAACCGTAGTTATGGTCAAGAAAACAGTGATAATAACTCTGGAAAGCAAAAATTTGGTTTTTACTTAGCTATCAACTTTGAGAAATTTACTCCAACCAATCCTCACCCTCGAATTAAAAGAATCAAGTTTGGCTGGTTAGATCATTCTGATTGGAAAGCTCAAGTAGCAGCGACCGGTCAAAACTCAACTCTCGACAAAAATGCTTGGAATCACAAACTTAAACTTCTTTATGAAGCATAATTCAAAAGGGATGAGGCATCATTGTCTCGTCCCTTTTTGTTAGGTTTTAATGTTCCATTTTCCTTTGTATAATTCTGACCACCAACCATTTCGCTTTTTTGTTATTTCAAAATCGCCTGACAAGTCTTCTATCTTTTCAAGAAATTGCTGCAATTTGGTTATCACAACCTTTTTAGATTCTTCATCGTACCTATAATAATTTCTAATTTCAGAAAAGAACTTTGCTATTGCAATATTTTGAATATCAGGAACAGTCAATTCTGCTTCTACCTTTTGCAACTTATCAAGGACAGTTAATATATATTGTCGTGTATTTTCAAAAGCTGTATCTACATCTTCATTCATAAAAAATTTCATTTGTTCATAGGTATATTGCTGTTTCTGACAAACCAGCATTAAATCAATACCAATTGAGTTTTTATTCGATGTATGTGCACCTGTTCTTGCCTCAGCTTGAACAGGATAACAATTGCTCAACAAGAATCCAGCATCGTGAATACTTTGAAGTATCGCTAACCAACTATCCAAGCTCTTATCATGAAAAGAAAAAACAAGATAACCATTGTTTTTTGTCTTCTTATAGCATTCAGACAAAACCAAAGTAATTCCATCTTTATAAAATTTAAAATCTTTCTCAGCTACAGAATTTATAATTATTTCATTGCTTTTCGGAGATAATGGTTCAATAAATCCAATTTCTCTAGCAATGCTGCTCTTATAATTCCATACATGAAAAAAATCAATCAGTTCTGAATACATTACATTAGCACCATATGGAGGATCTGTTAAAACCAAATCAACCGATTCATTTGGAATAAACGACAGATCGCGAGAATCCGAACATCTTAAAAGTGGATGGGTACTATCTATGTTCTCATACTCCTCGACTGGAACAGCAAACACCTTATCTTCATTTTTAACTTGAATAGAATCGTATCGACCATTGTCAAGTCGCTTTACTGACAGATCGTAAATATTTGAATTAAATTTTTTCCCTCGTAAAATCTTTTTTACAGTTTTGTCGAATGTACCAGTACCTAATTTTGCTCCCCAAACACAGTTTTCAACTGGCATTGTGATAGGTACATATGCATGATTAAAGAAGATATTACAAATTTTATATGCATTTTGTTGGTAACGACAAAACATATTATTCATTTCAAGCATTCCAGAGAAAGCAAGCTGCAACCACAGCTGAATGTTTTTGTCTTCAACTTCGTTGATTGCTTGCAACAATAATCCCAGACAGAGCAATTGTCGTTCATTAAACAAATCACTGAACTTCTTATAACCATGTTTCAAAATTTGATTTGTATTATATCCTACAGGAATAAACTGATCTGGAATTGGCAAATCTTGCTCGATTCTTCTAAAATCTTGTTTTGCCTTATTTATTAACTCAAAATCATATTCATCAGGGACTTTGTAATCATGAGCTCCACAATGCGGACAACAATACTCAATCGCTACCACTTCCGTTTTGAATGGGTAGCCAGAATCTTCTTTATAGTCAGACAATACTTTTGACTCACCACAATCAGGGCAAGTGAATACACCGCTTTTTATATATGAATCCTTAACACTTAGCAATTCCCAGCCACATGAACAAATATATTTTCCATCCTCAAATTTAGTTTTTTCCAATTTTCCACATTTAGGACACACAACAGTAAACTCATCTTTTTTATATGCAATAAGGAAACTTGAAAACAGTTTGTGCTCCTTACAATAAGATTGCGTTTTTACCTTTTTTACATGAAAAGCATACATTACATCAGCTTTTGAACCACAGCAAAGACATACTGTTTGATAGTATCCTCTAATCCTATTTCCAACTTTTTCCTCGAGACGCTTGACTTCAGCGTTAATGCCCTTATCATTCACTGGTTCAACTAAAGCTTTTGTCACAAACAATGATAATGGCTGTAAATCATTTCCAATAACTCTACATCCAAATCTAAGTGCCTCAAAAATTGTTGTGCCTCCACCCATAAACGGATCAAGCACAGTGATGTTTCTTTTTTTCTCCGATGCCTGATAAAACATTTTTAAGATATCATCATCTTTGTCAGCCATAAAACCCAAGAGTGCCATTCTAAAGTTTGCAGTAATTCGTCTTGCAAAATATTTATGAATAAAGAAAATTGGCTTCTTTCTGCTAGCTTCCTTCCTTGATGGCTGATACAACATGTCATATGGGATTTCCGCACTGAAGGAATTTTTATAATCCATTTTCTCCACCTCCATTATTATCAAAATAAAACTCTACAATATCTCCTATATTACATTCAAGTGACTTACATATTTTCTCAAGACTTTCCATTGCTACAAAGTTATTTTTTCCAAGTCTTGCGAGCACGTTAGAACTTATCCCCGCATTATCTATCAAATCTGTCTTCTTCATTCCTTTATCTAATAACAATTTCCATAATTTTATATATGATACAGCCATAGGCAGCTCCTTTCTTTTTCCAACAAAAATTATGCCAAAATTATAATTTTTTGTCAATAAAAAATCACTTTCTAGTGATTTATATATTATATAAATACAGTCGGATGACCAAATCCTAACCATCTAACTGTAAAATTGTAAGCATCACTTTTTCTGGCTTTGCTATCATGTCTTGTTAGTTTCATTCAATCATTATTTTCCTCAAATGCACTAGTCAATAAAAATTGTACATTTAAATTATATTTTTTCATATATATTCTATGAGTATTGTACAACTGCATATGTTTTTTGTACTGTTTTGGCGTTAGATACCTTAATATTGGTCCATCAATACTAAATCCTACAACAATGTAGTTTGGATATACTTTGCGTGGTTCACATAGTTTTATGGTCACAAATGCGTAAATTCAAGAACTTCTATATATCTTGCCTTTATAGTCCCACCATAGTTTCCACATGCACTGTTTATAGATATCTAAAAACATATCAATATCTATAAATTCTTACAGATACCTATAATTATTAAATTGACTATATTTTAAACGAAACAAAATCACAAAATGCGTTTTACTTTCACCTAACAAGGCATACTACAACTTGCACATTGTTGGCAAATCGTAGGCAATGCCAACTAGTCTATCAGGATAAATATGATTTAAGATGTCAAAGGGTAAATGCTCACTTGGGCAGTTTTAATATAATAGTAATATATTGCGAATATTCTTGATTTTATGTTTCTGCTTTTCCATCTAATTCCACAGACAGAGTATAGGCAGAATCCACAAGTCTTTATAAATTCTACGTTCTTACATAGTTTAAGTAAGTAAGAATCAACCAAGAATTAAAGTTTAAAAACAAAAAATTAGTTACAATCTCAATATTTTTCGCACACTAGCTTTTGTCTACACATATTTATATAATCTAAAATCAAACAATATATTTAATAAAATTATATAATACACTTTTTCAAGAACTTGTAAATTCTGTTATTTATCAAAAACACTTATAAATATTTTTCGCGTTATTTCTCCTACAATTCCATCCTCTTTTAATCCTAATCTTTTTTGTGCATTCATTATAGCAACCTCTGATTTAAAACCAATAACACCATCAATCTCAGCTTTATCCAGTAAACCAAAACGCCACAGGCACCATTGCACCCATTTTGCACCTTCTCCTCTCGTTCCCTTCCTGACATTAACTGTAGGCTCCATATATGGATTAAACTCAGAAATTATAACATGTTCCTGCCCTTCTAATTTATTACCACTAAGT
>BLMC01000148.1 GCA_011959805.1 Lachnospiraceae bacterium
CGAACGGCAACATCCCAATAAAGTACAAATTAGCCGTTATCTAAGAAAAGAAGGTTTTCCGATTTATAATAACACTCATGCGACATATTTTGGTTCTGGTGAGAAAGTGATTGAGGCGATGATTGCGGATTTAAAACAGGCCAAAAAGTTTATTTTTATGGAATATTTTATTGTCTCAGACGGCAAAGTCTGGCGTGATATTTTGGAAGTTCTCACACAGAAAGTTAAAGAGGGAGTGATAGTAAAACTGCTGTTTGATGATTTTGGTACATTGCGAATCAATACACAAGCATTTCGCAAAGATATGAAAAATCGCGGCATTGAGATGAGTATTTTCAATCCAATACATCGCGATATGGCGCGTATATCTTTTAATTATAGAAATCATAAGAAAATTACTGTGGTGGATGGAAATATTGCATACACTGGGGGATTTAATCTTGCAGATGAGTATGCAAATTATATTGAGCGGTTTGGACATTGGAAGGATTCTGGTATTCGCTTGTACGGTGATGGTGTGTATAGTTTTACTTGTTTTTTTCTAAATATGTGGCGTATTGTAAATAAAAATGTTGTGATTGAAGACGTAAACTACAAGCCACATGCACATGTTTTTCAGGAGGGATATGTGCAACCGTTTATGGGTGGTCCGCACAGAAATCCACACAATCCTACAGAAGGTGCTTACACTAGAATGATTAACAAAGCGCGCGATTATATTTATATTACAACACCCTATCTTGTTCTTGACCAAAATATGCGTGATGATTTGGTTAGCGCTGCACAGAGTGGGGTTGATGTGTGTATTATTGTTCCAAGAATTTATGATAAATGGTATGTATATATGGTGAATGTGTCAAACTACGGCAAACTAATGGAAGCCGGGGTGCATATTTATGAGTATATACCTGGTTTTATCCATGCTAAGAATGTAATTGCTGATGATGAATGTGCTATTTGTGGCACAATCAATACAGATTATCGCAGTTTCTATCTACATTATGAGTGCGGCGTGTTTTTGAGTGAGATGGAAGCTATTAAAGATATGAAGGAAGATTTTTTAAAGACATTAAAAGAGTGTGAAGAAATGGATTTGGTGCGCTGGTCAAAACGTCCACTTGGAAACAAGGTGATGCAGGCTGCTTTAAAAGTTTTGTCACCGCTGTTATAATTCAAAAATGTTATTGACATTCACGCGCATACAATAAAAAATCAAAAGTCAAATGTTTGTAATTTTGCATTTTATATACAAGATGTAGTGTATCTCAAATTTTTTAGTAATCATCCGATATATAGAATAAATAGTTTCCGAGGGATATATAAAATTTAGGGGGAGGATGAGCGTGTATGGATATGGAACAGATTACAGGCATGACACATCAAGAACTTGTCAAATGTATTAATCACAAGAAAAATGAGATTTTGTGGAAACTACAAAATGAAGAAACAGAGTCTTCTTTTTCGATAGGGGCAGGAAGTTTTACTGTGAAGGAGTGGGATAAACTTCTCTCTAAAGTAGACCAAAACAACGAAGCAGTTCGCAAAGAACAGGAAAAGCGCAAGGAAGCATTGGAAAAAGAAGCCTTGGAGAAAAAAGAAGCAGAGAAAAAAATGTTTATTAGTATTTTGGAGAGTGGAGATGTCAAGCGAAATTATTTTATGGAAAAAATAAATAATACGTATCAGCCTTCTTGTCCTTATGAGTATTTGGCAAAGAATGGTGTGATTTCTTATAAGGGAGTAGAATTTGTCTGTGATACAGAGAGAAATGCTATCTGCCTTGGGGATATGACCAATAAAGACGATGTTCTGACAATCCCTTTAGAAGGTGGAGGTAGTCTTATGGTAAATAGGAATTCCATTGGTTTGCTGGCCGAAGCTATCACTATGTTTTCCCCAGAAGATATGAACCGTATTATGCGCGCAATAGCGGACGACAAAAAGGTACAGGAAATGCAACAGGAGATTGACGAGGATACAAACAGCATTGGCGACGATGCAAATGAAAAAATCTTTGAATTTATTGAGAATTGAGAATATGAACAATCGAGTAGAGAAAAGACTTCTCTACTCGATTTCAGATTAAATAATATACATAATATATTTTGAAAGGACGCTAAAATTTTGTCTGAAGTGATTTGTCAAAACCATTTAAAATCAAAAAAAGAACCGTCCCCAAGGCTTTTTATATCCTCAAAAACAGTCCTTTAGAGTGCACCGCCAGGGGCTCGAACCCTGGACACCCTGATTAAGAGTCAGGTGCTCTACCAACTGAGCTAGCGGTGCATAAAATTGATTTATTTTATGACTCACCGAACAATAAATACTATACCACTGGATTTATAAACTGTCAATACTTTTTTTAAAAAAGTATTATTATTAGGACATTGCTGTATAGAAAGCAATGTCCTGTCTATTGTTTTAACTATAGGAAATATTGATTTTAAAATAGAGAATCAATTATGGAACAAATTCTATGCCGACGTTGTTAGAATAAGGATTAAAATCTCTGTAAATCAATGCATAGACTGTAGAAGGATAATCGGTAGTGAATGTCAATGTCGCATCATTTTGATCTTCATCAACCAATATGTTTACTACTCCATCTCCTAATTGAATCAAAGAGAATTGTCTTCCTGGATATTGAAGTGACACCGGAATGGTCATTTGATAGGTTAGTGGAGTATCTGTTTGCGTTATCATTCCATCAAAACTTGATATGGACATGTTATAGGCAGTTACATAGATTGCATCTTCAAGTACAATCGAAAAAATTTCTAGCGCAGTTGTTCCTTGCTGCTTGCTTGTGATATGTCCATGCATACTGGAATCTGGTTTAGGGGAAATAAATTCTAAATTGCTTTTAAAATCTATTATTGGATATTCAGGATTGCTGTATTTTGAGTGTACATCACTCGGCGAAAGTTTATCAATTTTGGGCAAAACAGAATTTTGTATCCAGTCCACCATATAATAGTTTGCCACTCGATAATAAAAAGTTCCATTATTGTGCTGCATAAAGGCGACAATACTATCAAGACTGTTATATGGAACATTTCCAATATTTCTGCTCTTAATATTGGTTCCAGTAAATTCAAAAGTACAATCTTTTGCGATGCCAGAAAATGCAGTTGGACTCTCAATAAAAGTTCCAGCCGACATTGTAACGCGATATAATTCATTCATATTGGAAAAGGCCTCTGTTCCAATAGATGTTACAGTATCAGCAATCACAAGAGAACGAATTAATTTGTTGTGCCAGGGTCTGTTTCCTAGATGTTCTCGATCATAATTAGGAATAGCTCCTTTTCCTTGGATATATAATATTTCTCCTTGAATTTTGGCGGTGAGATCAGTTTCCAAACCATCTGTATAATGCCATTCTTCTTTTCCTTTTTTCTGTATCCAGACGGAGTTTTCTGCTGCCATTGTATTTAGGGGTACTGTTAGTGATAACATTAACACAGATATAACTAGAATGTGTAACAGTTTTTTCATTTGACCAGCCTCCTTTGTGTAGAATTATTGTATTATTTTTATTTTACAGTTTGGAACCTTATCTGTCAATTAAATAATATAATAGTATTATTGTGTTATAATACTATTTTTATAGAATTTGTGCTATGAATTAAGAGTTGTTGACTTCAACACCGAATAAGAATACAATAAAGTAGTAATAAAAAAATTATAAACAAAAGGAGATGAGTCCAAATGATTGAACGATTATTTAAACTCAAAGAAAACAATACTGATATAAAGACAGAGGTAATTGGCGGAATTACGACATTTATGACAATGGCATATATTCTGGCTGTAAATCCAAGTATGTTATCTGCGGCTGGAATGGATGCAACAGCGGTTCTTATGGCGACTTGTTTGGCATCTTTTATTGGTACTGCTGTTATGGCGTTAATGGCAAATTATCCATTTGCGTTGGCACCTGGTATGGGACTGAATGCATATTTTGCGTTTACGGTATGTGGGACTTATGGTTATGACTGGAGAGTAGCACTTTTGGCAGTATTTGCAGAAGGAATTGTATTTATTATCTTGTCTCTAACAAATGTGAGAGAAGCAATCTTCAATGCGATTCCTAGTGGGTTGAAAAAGGGGGTTAGTGCCGGAATTGGTTTGTTTATTGCATTTGTGGGTTTACAGGGAGCCCATGTAATTGTAAATAGTGATTCTACGCTCACAACATACGTAAGTTTTGCCTCAGAATTTCATACCCTTGGAATTTGTGCGCTGCTGGCCATTATAGGAACATTGTTGACAGCAGTTCTTTATACATTAAATGTAAAGGGTTCTATTTTGATTGGTATTATTGTAACGTGGGTTCTTGGCATGGTCTGTCAGGCACTAGGAATATACGTTGTTGATATAGAAAATGGTTTCTACTCACTCTATCCAACGTTTGCTATCACTGATTTTTCTGCAATCTTCGAGACTTTTGGACAATGTTTTATGGGCGATTTTTCTAATGTAAGTATTGCTAATTTTATTGTTGTTTTATTTGCATTTTTATTTGTGGACATGTTTGACACAATTGGAACATTAGTAGGTGTTGCTACCAAGGCAGATATGCTCGACAAAGATGAAAAACTTCCCAATATTAAGCAGGCACTTTTGGCAGATGCGATTGCTACGTCAGCAGGTGCAGTGCTTGGAACTTCCACAACCACCACATTTGTGGAGAGTTCAGCAGGGGTTGGTGCAGGAGCAAGAACCGGTCTTGCATCCATCGTTACAGGACTATTATTTTTAATTGCCATATTCTTTGCACCAATCTTTACAGCGATACCAGGTTTTGCAACAGCACCTGCACTTATCTTTGTTGGATTTTTAATGGTATCTTCCATTGTAAAAGTGGATTTTAATGATTTGTCAGATGCGATTCCAGCATATTTGTGTATGCTTGCTATGCCGCTTGCATACAGTATTTCAGAAGGAATTGCGATTGGTGTAATCTCTTATGTGGCAGTGAATGTCTGCTGTGGAAAGATAAAAAAAGTGACGCCGCTGATGTATGTTTTGGCAGTTCTGTTTATCTGTAAATATATTTTTCTGTAAGCAGTATTTATTTTCGTATATTTTATAAAATTAATAATTGAAAATCTTACAAGACTGTGGTAGTTTTTGGCCTACAAACTACTACAGTTTTTTATGCACACGAGCACCCAAAGGAAAAAATGTCAAATACCTTTAAGAATAAGCGTTTTAAAAAGAATTGTTATGTAGGGGACACAAAAATTGTTATACACAATGTTAAAAAAGTAGTATTTTGATATAGGACTGTCACTATTTTAAAATGAGAGTGAACAGTAACCATTTCAGTATACAAAAGCAAGATAAAAGAGTATAACTCTTGTAAATTAGATAGGAACATTTTATAATAAACATGTGTATCAAAAAAGAATAAATTCAAAAATGCCATCAGCATTTTTGCTGCGGCGTGCGCGTTTACTTTACTGATATAAAACCAATTCGCATATCTGCAATCTTGACAGAGGCTTATCTTAGTCGGAGATTGTTCACTCACTGAGACAAAATTATTTATAAAAGTGAATGTCTTCTTTGACTGGAATAAACAAGCTGAGAGAACATACCCAGCTTGTTTTAAAATTATTTTAGGCATTAAAGATAAGATTTTTTATAGATATTGTGGATAAAACCATATTTTATGGATAGGGCAAGAACACCCGCGACTTTAGTCGTGAGAGGTTCAAAAGAATTATAAAAGTATGTATGAAATTTGGCAAATTTCATTTTAAAGTGCGGACAATCTTTATATCTAAAGTTTTCAGTTGTTCAAAGACCTGTTGTGTTTTTTGTTCTATGGTATCAATCTGTTCCGGCAAAAGCTTTTTTTCTGAAAAGACCTCCAACAATGCAGCTCTGTAATCCCTGTTGTGTTTTTTGTTCAGACTGTTCCAGTTTACATCTGAAAAATGTTCAAATATTGTGGTATCCACTGTCAGCTTGGATTGGAGTATCAGGACACCAATAACAGGATATCCCGCATAGCCTTGCCAGTAAGTTGCATTGTCTGTGGATGAATAGGTATTGTCTTTCCATACAACTTTGTATGATTTTGCACTGTCGGAGGACAAAACATCAGCAAACCCCTCGCCTATTTTAATGCGGTTGTCTGCGAGTGCTGAATAAGCTTCATATATTTTTTCAATTGGTGGTAATTTTTGCATAAGATTTTCTTCCTTTTTCTCATTTTTAGTTTTTTCATATCAAATTTGTGAAGAGAGAACACAATTTAATGTAATGTCAAAGGCTTTTGATTATTTATATGATAAATGGTCTTACACAGTATGTCAAGAATGTTATGCGAAATCAAAAATTTCACCATCCTGATTTGAATGCCTGCCAAAGCGGGCAGATGGGAGTTACT
>BLMC01000149.1 GCA_011959805.1 Lachnospiraceae bacterium
CATTCACAAGAACATAATAAACGATTTTTCTTCAATGGGCGAGTCCTTTAGTATGAACAGAACAATTTATGGCAATTTTGGGATGAAATAATACTTTTCATACATAAAATATATTCTATACAGAAGACATTATGCAATAAATTTAATTTATTATATGTATTACAGAATATTTCTGTACTGATTTCTTTGATTTTACTATTTCTATTGATAAGATACAAGAAAAAGGGTGATTTTCATGGAACTTCAGTATAAAGAAATGGGAACTCGTATAAAAGTACGTCGCAGAGAATTAAAAATAAAACAAGCAGAGTTGGCAGAAACTCTTGAAATATCAAACAATCATATGTCTTCTATAGAAAACGGAAGACAAAAGCCAAGTTTGGATACCTTTATTGGCATTTGCAAATGCCTTAATGTTACGCCTGATTATCTCTTGCTCGGAACAATGCACGCATATAACATTCCACAGGATATTTTAGATAAATTACGTTTATGCAATCAATCCGATATAGAACTTGCCAGAGATTTTATTGAACTTCTTGTAAAAAGAAATAGCACAGCAAACATCCAAAACGGCTATATGTTTCCGTGACTTTCCATCTCCCAAATTCTCGACATTTTACGCTTGTATTTTCTATTTCAGCCCAAAATTAACTAAAAAATGTCTTTTCATACAAGTTTTTTGTATTCTTCTGACCTTTATTGTATAATACAAGGAGGAAATGTAGTAAATTACATGAAAAGAGGTATGAAAATGCGAATACTCATCTGTGACGATGATGCGCTGATAGTTGAACAGCTTCAGAAATATATAAAGAATTTTTTTGAAAATATTGGTGTGAAATGTCCTGAATTGATCTGTTTTTCTAATGGGGAATCTCTGTTGGCAGATAAAGGTGAAAAAGACATTCTATTTCTTGATGTAGAAATGCCAGGAATGAATGGTATCTATGTGGGAAATGAATTAAAAAAGAAGAATGATAAAATTATTATTTTTATTGTGACCTCTTATTCTGAATACCTTGATGATGCAATGCGGTTTCGCGTATTTCGATATCTTTCAAAGCCTTTGGCTAAACAGCGGTTTTTTCGTAATATGAAAGATGCAGTTGACTTGTATAACACCATGACAATAAAAATCCCAGTTGAAACAAAACAGGGTGTATATACACTGCCTGCATCTTCCGTCATAACAGTAGAAGCACAGGGCAGAAAAGTAACAGTACATACTACTCTATGTGATTTTGAATCCATTCACAATATGCAGTATTGGCTGGAACTTCTCCCTAAAAACCGTTTCTTCCAGACACACCGCAGTTTTATTATTAATTTTGAACATGTCACAGATTTTGACCGTAATCTTGTTCATATGTCAGATAATCAGGCTGCTTATCTGACAAAAAGAAAATACAGTTCATTTAAAGAAGCCTATCTCCTTTATTTAGAAAGTACGAGGTAAAGCAAATGATAAATACAATCTGTTATTTTTTCAGTTTTCTTGTAGAAGCAATTATACTTTGGCAATACTCCTCCAATTTATTTCCCGCCAAACACACCCCTCAGAGAAAGCTTGTCGTACTATGCAGTTTATATTTTATCCTATTTTGCGTGTCACTGTTTGAATCTATATGGATCAATATCATTTTATATTTTTTGTTAAATTTTATTTTCTTAATGACCCAGTATTATCTAAATTGGTACACGGCAGTATTTCATTCTTCTATACTGACGGCTGTTATGACAATGAGTGAATTAATTGTTTATGGATTTACCAAGCGATTTGCCCCTCACTTCCTTGATAATGGCAGGGAATTTTATCATCTTTTATTTTTTTCGGTCTTTAGTAAGCTCATATTCTTTGCTGTTACTTATATACTGATGCACCTAATGCAAAACCCAAAGAAGAATACAGGGCAGTATGATCAATCTGTTTTTCTTCTTGTTTTTATTCCCTTAATCTCAATCTTTATTATGTTTACTTTTATAAGTATTGGTGAAGCTGTTTCTCTCCCGTCATCACTTGACTGGATGGTTGCCGTGGGTGCTGTTTTTTTGCTGACAGCAAATTTGCTCATGTTTGAAATCAATCAGTATCATCAGAAAAAAAATATGGAATTTACAGAAATACAGTTATTGCTTCAAAAAGAGTCAGATTCAGCCCAATATTATAAAATGCTGAATGTACAGAATGAAAATCAACGTATTTTAATCCATGACATAAAAAAGCACCTGCAATCCATTGATATGCTGAATGAACAAAAAGAGTATGCTAAAATAAGCGCCTACATCCGACAATTGGTACTCTCCCCAGATCTAAAAGAATCTTCTAGGCTATGCGATCATGAAATGCTAAATTCCATTCTATGCCGCTATATGCAGCAGTGTACTGACAGCCACATAACTTTTCACACTGACATACGAAGTGGGACAACGGATTTTATTACAGACAATGACCTTACTTCTCTATTTTGCAATTTACTGGATAATGCTATAGCGGCAGCAGGTATTATCCCTGACTCTTTTATTGAGATCAATACAAGCAAACGTGAAAAAACACCATTTATTGTGATAACGGTTATCAATTCTTGTAGAAAAAATCCTTTTCTGCGTAAAGATAGGCAGATGAATACCGATAAAAGTGGACATGGATTTGGGTTAAAAAGCATTCGTAAAGTGGTCAACAAATATCATGGCAATTTGCAGATGTATTATAATGATGATATGCTTACTTTTCATACTATTATTACCTTAAAGCAATAGCAAACTGGTCACTAAAGTAGATGGGCAATAAATACAGATTAGCCGTTTGATGGATAAGGTTATGGAGCAGAACGACACCATACATAGACTGCTTGCATAGGAAAGGGCATTGGCAGGATATGGAGGAGAAAGTCATGGTATAGCTGTGTGCAAAGATTCTGCTAAAAACAGAATTATATGATACGAATAGGAAGTGGAAATCTGATAGATTGGGTATTAGTGTCGGAGGAGATAAAAGAAAACAATAATATAATCTGTGATTTGACTAGGGAATATAAGAACATAAAGCCAGATTGGCGGGAGTAAGGGCGCAGTTGGATTGATGAAAGCTTCGTAAAGAACACAATAATTTGTATAAAAAGTAGAACGGTTTGAAGAGACAGAAATGAAAGATTAAGAAGTCGTTGGAACGATAAGAAATGTGGGGCATGGCGGTTGCTATGCCCTATGTTTTTGTGGTAAATGGAGCATAAACATGGTATAATCGAAGCTATAATCTGAGGCTGCATAGGAGGTTGTTTATATTTGAAAAACTATGTTATTTATAGGCATATAGGCAATTTGTCTAAGCTAAATAATGGTTGGGTAAAAGAATTAAATTTCATTTCGTGGAATAATAGAGAGCCTGTTTATGATATAAGAACATGGAATCAGGATCATACAAGATATGGTGATGGAATTATAATTACATCGAAGCAAATGCTTATATTAAAAGAATTATTAAGTGAGATTGATATATCAGATGTGTAATGATTCCTGTCTCTATAGGCAGTGAGTCACTTATTTGTATCAGTGACAGGAGGCAATTCCCCACCTGATATGCCTCCGGCGGATTGCAGGAGAATGTATCGTACTATGTATGATACACGCTTTGCAGCAAGAATGCCGATGACGTTCTTGAATGATATGGATAGCAACGAAAACTAAAAGGAATAAGAGGACAAATGGTTACATATGATTTTCAAACAATAAAAGAACTACTGCAAAAGAGCATAGAAAATGGGTGGGAGGCAGAATTGACGCTATATATGAATCATATGGAGTATATGATTATTATTTATGATGACCATTGCTCTTTTCAAAAATGTGGCTATAAAAATGGGAGCGGAGAATATGATTTTTCATCTTTAGATGAATTATATGTGGCTGAGCAAGTTGACGGAATTATTTTAAAAAGAGATTGGGAGAAAATAGAATATTTTGATTGTGTGGATTTTGAAATGCAAGGATTTTGGAGAGAAGATATAAATTTTACTAAGTAATATTTCCATTAGTAAGAGAAGAATTTGTATTATGGGAGGAAAGTATGGAATATGTAACGGCGACTTCTGACATGGTAAGTGCGATTTATAATGTTTTACATACAACGATTAAAACGGTATATGCAAAGTATTATCCAAAAGAGGTAGTGGATTTCTTTTGCCAACATCATAGTAAAGAACATATTTTAGATGGTATAGCGTCTGGGAATATGAATGTATTAGTTGAGAACAGTGTGATTGTCGGAACAGGCTGCTTTGATGAGAATCATATTACGGGGGTATATGTGTTGCCTACTTATCAGAAGCAAGGTTTTGGATCCATTATTATGGATTGCTTGGAAACTGAAATTTCAAAAAAATATGATGTAGCTGTTTTAGAGGCTTCACTTCCAGCAGTGTTTTTATATGAGCGTAGAGGTTATAAAACTGTTGGGCATGGAATTTATGAATTAGAAAATGATATAAAGCTGGTTTATGAAGTCATGGAGAAAAAACTTAAAAATTAGTTGGTTTCAACACATATGAAAGGCGATATAAAATGAAATGCAAAATCAGAAAATGGGAAGTGTCAGATGCAAAAGATTTAGCAATAGCTCTTTCTAATAGAAAAATACAAGATAATCTTCGAGATGGATTGCCATATCCTTACACAGAACAAGATGGAGCGGACTATATTTCTGCTATGCTCTTTGCGAATGAAGATGAAACTTTTGCATTTGCTATTACAGCAGATAACAAAGTGGTTGGCAGTATCAGCGTTTTCCGTCAGGGAAACATACACAGGCACACTGCTGAATTAGGATATTATGTTGCAGAAGAATACTGGGGTAAAGGCATTACGACCGAAGCGGTAAAGCAGATTTGTGCGTATGTTTTTGATAAGAGCGATATTATTCGTATTTATGCAGAGCCGTTTGCATATAATATTGCTTCTTGCCGGGTACTTGAAAAATCAGGATTCCAGTATGAGGGGACATTGAGAAGTAATGCTGTTAAAAATGGTAAAGTCATTGACATGAAAATGTATTCTTTGTTAAAAACAGAAGTGTGAATTTATTTTTGTTGTGTAGCAATGGACAATAGTCTTTCCTTATTGAGTGCATATATGGTGCTAGCACCATGGAATAAGGGGTTAAGAATAAAAAGGTATTTATGAAAAAAGATGCAGTTGACAGTTTGCAACAAATAGAAAATATATTAAAAATTCAAATAAAACCTTTAGAAGCTTGTGATATGTATGATAAAATCAAATTTACAACAAGTGTACCTGTTAAGCCAATTCCAAAAACTTTTTGAAGAGAACCCCTTCGTGAAGATAGTATATATAATCCCCAAATGTCTTTCTTTACAAGTATTTCAAAAAAGAAAAAACAGGCTTTTATATATTATACAGAATTATTAGAAAGAATAAATCTTCCACTTGAATTTGAAAATGAAACAAAGTGTGAATATAACCCTCATAGTAAAATGTTAATTGTTGATATTACGCTACCAACGGTTGATAATTTGCCAAATTTAAAGAAGGTAACATATGTTAAGGCTTCTGGAGAATATAAGGAATCATATCAGTCAGATACTTTTACGAAAAAAAAGTATGATAAAGCAATTTATGATATTGTTTTATTAACATTAAAAGCAGTATTTGATGCAAATGATCCAAATGTAGAAGCGATTGTATTAAATGGTAAAGTAAATACAATAGATAAATCAACAGGTAAAGCAATTTCATCATATATATTATCTGTAAATGTTTCAAGAGAAAATTTCAAAGATCTTAATTTAGAATATATTGATTCAAAGGAATGGTTTAAGAGTTCAAAAGGAATATCGGCTACAACATTTACGAAAATAACACCAGTTGCTCCTGTGATAGAGATAAGCAGAGAAGATTCAAGATTTATTGATGGTTATGAAGTGGCTGACAAATTAGATGCGTCTGTAAACTTAGCCGCTATTGACTGGCAAGATTTTGAAAATTTAATTCGTGAGGTATTTGCGGAAGAATTTAATTCAAATGGTGGAGAGGTAAAAATTACGCAAGCAAGTAGAGATGGTGGTGTTGATGCGATTGCATTTGATCCAGAATTTGCAATCCCCTATGGTTTGAATCTATCAGAATAGAAAAAATTAGCAAAAGTGTGTACAGTAACAGATTTATTGAAGTAATTTTTATTTCCAGTAAATCATTTAAAGTAATTCCAAGTGTATTATATAATTTTAATATTGTTTCGATTGGCGGTTCAATATATCCATTTTCATAATTAGAATATGAGAGATTGGTCAAAGAAAATCTTGAAGATATATCGCGTTGGTTAATTCCTGCGTTAGTTCGGGCTTGTTTCATT
>BLMC01000150.1 GCA_011959805.1 Lachnospiraceae bacterium
TAGGAAAATAGTCAGCAGAGCTGACGGACACCCAGCGCGGGAAATGAAAAGGAGTGACAACGATGAAAAATATAGCAGTTATTTTTGGCGGGGCATCATCAGAGTATACAGTGTCTTTACAGTCAGCATATTCAGTGATTCGCAGTATTAATAAGAAAAAATATAACCCAGTGACAGTAGGTATTACACAGGAAGGAAAATGGTTTTATTTTAAGGGGGATATAGACAAGATTCAAAATGATACTTGGTGTAATCAAACGGATTGTGTGTCTGCAATCCTGTCACCAGATAGAACCTGTCATCGCCTAATAGTATTTTGGGATAATAATACACAAGCAAAAATACAATCGATTCCAATAGATGCTGTTTTTCCAGTGTTACATGGACGCAATGGAGAGGATGGGACCGTTCAGGGGATTGCGGAACTTGCAGGGATTCCGCTAATTGGCTGCAAAACACTATCTTCAGCACTGTGTATGGACAAGGACAAAGCGCATAAGCTTGTAGCATTGTCTGGTGTGCGTGTGCCTCAGGCAATTGTATTGATGGATAATACTGCAATTAACAAAGCATGTGATTTTGCAAAAAATATTGGTTTTCCAATTTTTGTAAAGCCAGTCAAGGCTGGGTCTTCTTTTGGTATAACGAAGGTGATTACTATGGAACAATTAGCGCCAGCTATTGCGCTTGCATTTAAATATGACAGTCGTGTCATTTTAGAGGAGGCAATTGATGGATTTGAGGTAGGATGTGCTGTATGTGGGCATAATCAGCTGATTGTTGGGGAAATTGATGAGATAGAACTTTACAATACAAAGAACAAGGATACATTTTTTGATTATACAGAAAAGTATACACTCAAAACCTCGGCAATTCATGTTCCAGCAAGGATTTCTACAGAAAAGGCACAGGAAATTAAGGAGATTGCAAAGCGAATCTATTGTGTATTAGATTGTGCTGGATTTGCGCGGGTGGATTTATTTTTGACACCAGAAGGAACAATTGTATTTAATGAAGTTAATACCATTCCGGGTTTTACGGAGCACAGCCGTTATCCAGGAATGATGCGTGCCGCAGGATATGATTTTGCAGAGACCATAGACAGGATTATTGGACAAGCGTTTGAATAATCACAAGATTCCCTACTCGATTATAAAAGTGAAGGGCAGATGCGTTGGGGATTAAAAGAAGATAGAGAGGATAAGCAATGAAGACAGAAAACAAAAATTACACAGGAATTGATTGGTTTCGAGTGATTGCGGCAATTCTAATCATTTCGATTCATACATCGCCTTTTCATACATATAACGAATGGGGAGATTTTATTATAACGCGGGTGATTGCCCGCATTGCAGTTCCATTTTTTTTCATGACAACAGGTTTCTTTTTTATTTCCAGATACAATTATCACATGGAAAAATTAGAGATATTTATTAAAAAATCAGTGCTGATTTATAGTATTGCTATAGTGGTTTATATTCCTATTAACATATATAATGGATATTTTAAGATGGAAAATTTACTTCCTAATATTATAAAGGACCTTGTGTTTGATGGAACACTGTATCATCTTTGGTATTTGCCAGCTTCCCTTATTGGTGGAATACTTGTCTGGTGTTTGGTAAGAAAATGGGGGTATCACAAGGCATTTCCAGTGGCAATAGTGCTTTATTTTATAGGATTATTTGGAGATAGTTATTATGGAATAATAGAAAAAAGTTCTGTTTTAAATAGTTTTTATACATGTATATTTCAAGTGACAGATTACACTAGAAATGGTATTTTTTTTGCGCCACTCTTTTTTCTATTAGGCGGGTGGATTGCGGACTGTCAAACATCTTTAAGACAGACGACAGCATGGATTATGTTTGTATTGATGATGCTATTGATGGTAGCAGAAGCGATTACTTTGCACACGTTTCAATTACAGCGCCACGATAGTATGTATTTTTTTCTGGTGCCTTCTATGTATTTTTTGTTTTGTGCGTTGTTGCATTTTAGGGGAAAGCGTCATGTCTGGCTGCGAGATGTCTCGCTTGTTCTCTATGTTATTCACCCAATGATAATTGTAATCGTTCGATTTGTTGCAAAAGTGTTGCATGTGCAGACGCTTTTTGTGGAGAATAGTGTAATACATTTTCTTGCAGTAGTGGTAATGTCAATATCTCTTAGCATGGTTGTTGTGGCGCTGTGGAGACAGCTTGGAGGTAAAAAGAAAAAACAAGAGGACCTATACCGGGCTTATATTGAAATTAATCTGGAGAACTTGGCACACAATGTAAAAGTATTAAATGCAGCAATGCCACCAAAATGTGAATTGATGGCGGTTGTAAAGGCACAAGCATATGGACATGGAATGTATGAGATTGCAACGCATTTAGACAAAATTGGTGTCAGAGCATTTGCAGTAGCGACGATTAATGAGGGGATTGCACTGCGTAGATATGGAATTCGAGGGGAGATTTTAATATTGGGATACACGCCGCCTGAGCAAGCAAAAATACTTCAAAAATATGATTTAACACAGACATTAGTTGACTATGCTTATGCGTACAGATTGAATGCACAGGCATGTAAAGTCAAGGTGCATATTAAATTGGACACTGGAATGCATCGACTGGGATTTAATGTATACACGGATAGTCTTACTGAAAAAGAAATACAAAATATTTTTAGTGTGTTTTCCATGCAATACCTTAAAATAAATGGTATATACACGCATCTATGTGTGGCGGATAGTCTTGTTTATGAGGACGTTTTATTTACTCGACGTCAGATAGCAATATTTTATAAGGTCATAAATCGGTTAAAAAAACAAGGAATATCCATTCCCAAAATTCATATCCAAAGCAGTTATGGACTATTAAATTATCCAGAACTCAAATGCGATTATGTTAGAGCCGGAATCTCTTTATACGGCGCGTTGAGTAGCCCAAATACAAAAACAAAATTACAGCTTGATTTAAAACCAGTGCTTACGCTTAAAGCACGTGTTGTATTAATTCGCAAAGTGAAAGAAGGGGATTATGTTGGTTATGGCAGAGATTTTGTGGCGGACAAGAATAGTCGCATTGCGATATTGTCGATTGGCTATGCGGACGGATTTCCAAGAGTATTATCTGGAAAAGAACAATATGTACTGATTAATGGGCAGCAGGCGCCAATTATTGCAAGAATTTGTATGGATCAATTGGCGGTAGATATCACAGCGCTTTCTAATATTTGCGTTGGTATGATTGCCACATTAATTGGTAAGGAAGGAGACAAAGAAATTATGGCGCCAATAGTAGCGCAGAATGCAGAAAGTATTACGAATGAGTTTTTTAGTCGAATCGGGACAAGAGTACACATAGAATGTTGCTAAATTAAATCGCAGTTCTTGCAATTTCTTTGATCTATCATTATTATTAAGATATCATTTTGTAGTTGTGATTGTTTTTGAACAGTTGAAATAGAAAGAAGGTTCTGAATGAAATTACACAAAATTGCGATTATATCAGATACACATGGACTGCTGCGCCCAGAGGTTAAAGAAATTTTGAAGTCTTGTGAGCAAATTCTTCATGGTGGAGATTTGAGTAACCAACAAATATTAGACGAAATAAAAGCGATTGCACCTGTGTTTGCAGTACGTGGAAATAATGATAAAGAATGGGCAAAATACCTTCCCGATGAACTTGACATTACATTGTACGGTGTGCAGATTTATATGGTACATGACAAGCAATGTAGAAAGGAGAATATGTGCGGAATCGATTTGTTTGTCTATGGGCATTCGCACAAGTATGAGGAGAAGAAAATCGATGGTGTATTTTATCTAAATCCGGGCAGCTGTGGACCAAGACGCTTTTGGATGCCAATAACAATGGCCGTTTTGGAGATTGAAGAGGAAAGCAGTAATTGGCAGGTTGAAAAGATAGATCTAACAAAGAAAAATAAGG
This sequence comes from Lachnospiraceae bacterium, assembly GCA_011959805.1. Taxonomy (GTDB): domain Bacteria; phylum Bacillota; class Clostridia; order Lachnospirales; family Lachnospiraceae; genus COE1. Next base: position 3,942 of record BLMC01000150.1, read on the forward strand.
GTAGAGAAATAACTGTTGGAGTGAAAGAAAGAAATTTAAAATTAACAGTAGAGACAATTATTCAAGAAATGCAAAAAGGGCGTAAAATGGAACAAATCGCAAAAGGATTATGCATTGATAGCGAATTTGTGGAACAGGTTTGCCGTATCTATGTGACGCATCCCGGAGTAAATGCACAGGGGATTTTGGATAAGATGGAAGTCAGTGCATTATTGGAACGAAAAAATAAGTAGTGGGAAAGACAATCCCCACTACTGAACCCCTTGTATTTCAAATCCGTTTTCGGTTAGAAGTTTTAGAATCGACATAGCACTTTCGTCATCAAGCTGCATCATACATGCTGCGAAATCCCATGTGGCATTTTCCCCATATGTGGCATATTTTCCATATGTTTCTCCAGAATTGATGTTCAGTGAGGTTGCGCCATGAATAATTGGCAGAGCATATACATGGAGTTCTTTGTCAATCACCAAGTAATAGCCTTTATCTGACTCATTATATTCGTCGGAAAAGGTAATTTCCATGTGATAGGTTTCGTTTTGTTCCAAACGAGGATACATCGATTTTAGGAGTGCATCTTCCTCTTTTGCAGCCTCCTCATTGGTTAAATCCATTTGGCTTGCAATATATTCCCTCAACAGAAGGGGCTTTTGTCCAAAAATTGATTCTAATGTTTCTCCAGCTTTTAGAACAATTCTGTTCTCGTTCTGATAAGTCTGTAGTTCAACTGTCAGGTTAAGAACATCTTTTGCATCTTGAGTCAGTGGAAGTTTAGATTCAAACAAATATTCGATAACGTTATCCATATTCGATGAAATTGTATTTTTGGCGGAGGCGTTTTTTAATTGTAAATCTTGAGGGATACGCAATCCAAATTTGCCAGCCATTATTTCATCATTTCTATTATAACTTTTTACAATAGAAGTAATGTTTATAGGGGTGTGAAATCCGGTTTCGGAAATTGGAATTTCCTGTTCTTTTTTCCAATCTTCTGGGGTATTGCCAGCTTCTCCAGAAGAAGAGTAGTAGGCAGTCCCGTTATAGGAAACAATAGCATTTGTCTCTTTTACACTATCAAAATTAAGCAATGGGTGTTTCATAGACAGTAATTCTAACACAGATGCGTAATATCGTTTCTTTATGCCATTTTGATTCTGTTCAATCTGTACAAACATTTCAATGGAAGAGGTTTCCGGGAAAATGATTGTGACAGTTTCGCCAGCGTTTAAAAGTTCCGAGGAGCTACTTTTATAGGGATGATTATATATAGTAGTATCTTGAAACAAAGTCATTTCTGTGTTTATCTTTTCGTAGACTGGATAAGTCTGTGTCTCTTCGTTGATTTTGTCGACAAGACGAATAAGGTTATCTGTGCACAATTCAGCAACTTCATTTTGTAGAACATATCCTCTTTTTTCATCAGATTCAATTTCCGCCCAATCAGATTCAATTTTAATCACTTTTTCAATCGCTTTTTTATCGATTGTTCCAAGGGAAAGATAGTCTGTCCCAGGACCAGCATATACAGCAATCTGTTCGGTCGTATCAGGAACATTGATAGAAGTCTGTTCGGTTGTGGTCTGTTCTATGGATTCTAAAGATTCTTGTTGGGAAGGCATTTTTTCAGTCTTGGACTGGCAGGCAGAAGCAAAGAAAACAATACCAACCATAAAAAGGACTGTCGTTATTTTTCTGTTGTTTTTTGACATAGGGCACCTCCTTTGTTGAATGAGAATGACTTGTTTCATTCATTATATAATAACTAGGAAGTATTGTAAATGCAAATTCGAGGAACTATATTGCAGTGCAACAAAACAAATGATAGCATTCCATATTCAAATCAATCGCGTACACAGGCAATAATAATGCGTATATAAGTTTTATCAATGGAGTAAATTCGGTATGGACCAGCAGCCTGTGGCACAATACAGGTTTCTGCGTAGTGTAATTCCATAGGAGAAAAACATCCGCTCTCACTGATAAGGATTGCACGTGCTCCCTCCACCAAATTGAGTACATGAACACTACCATTTCTGTGGATTGGAAGTTCTGTCGACGTGCTGACACGATAGGTATCCAGAAATTCCCGCTCGTGTAGTCCAGTGCGTTCTACAGTGCCATTTTCGCTTTGATGTATTAGGGTGACAATATTGATAAGATTTTCTTGTACCCATTCTGTATTGCGTTGCCATTGAATATTTGCAGCGCCGTGATCAATATGGATTGGTCGTGGTCTGCCGTCCAAATCAAGTCGTCCCCAGTCCCAAAGCTTAAATGTATAAATATAAGGGGTGGCACTGATTTCTAAAACCATAGTATTAGCGCCAGAACAGTGGACAGTTCC
>BLMC01000151.1 GCA_011959805.1 Lachnospiraceae bacterium
GTTTCCTCTGTATCATCTGCCTCCGACGAAACGGCTTCTTCGGCTTCTTCAGTTGCTTCGTCCGTTTGCGTTTCTGTCTCGGCTACTGTCTCGATCTCAGTTTCCATCTCCGCTGCCAATGCTGTTGATGGCAATGATGTCACTGTCATAGCGGCAGCTAATGCTAGCGCTAAAATTCGTTTCGCCTTGAACAGCTTTTTGAATTCGTCCAGTTTCATTCCTTGTTTTCCTCCTTGTTTTCTTGGTTTACTGATTCAGCCCAGCTTGTTCCATCACAGAATCACTGCTGTAACAGATAATTGTTCCCTCATCGTTAAGCAGATTACACTTATTATAATTCTGCATATAATATTCTATAATCTTCTGTACATCTTCCTCTACAGAAACATTATAGCATATATCAAGGTACTCCTCATCCTTTGCGGCCTTAATTCTTTCCGTCTCTATCCCTATCTCCTCAAAGCGGTCAAACTTCTCGGTTGTAAAGCCTGCTTCTTCCAAAATTCCTAGCAGACTTTCCGATTCAGGATAAGTTTCTTCCTGCGATGCTGGTGCTGAATAGTTTTCTTCAAGATATGAGTTGATCTCCTCTGCCTTCTTCGCATCACCGCACCCTGTTAGGGCTGCTATCAATATAAGGCAGACAATGCTAACTATCCTTTTGAATATTTTCATAACCCTCCTTTTTTATTTTGTTCGGTGGCCATCGCTCACCCCTGTTAATTGTTACAACCAGCGCTCCTGGTGATTAAAGCGCTGGTTTTACAAGATAATTATACTAAACATTTCACTTTTTTGTAACCCTTTTTTACCATAATTTTCTTTACAAATAGTACAAATATTGTCGCAATTACAAGGTAATTTTTGTCTTATTTGCCTATATATTTCTAATATTTCCACATATTGCACATATATCACCACACTTTTTATTCAGCTTTTCTGAAAGACATTTTTTACATCAACCAATTTAACAACAAAAAATGAACAGATAGAAAAAATTTTCTCTATCTGTTCATTATTCTTATCATGCAATCCTATAATAGACATACCGTGTTCCGCTATAATTTCCAACGCCTGTGATGGTAAGACATGCAAGCCCACGCTTTTCTGCATTGATATACGAACAAGTGTAATCCTTGCCCGCACGCAATATTGTACCATTATCCTTATCTCGAATTTCCTTAATTGCAAGCCGTACTGGTGTTCCATCGTTATAACTTAACTGCTTTGTTCCTGTTGTAATCGCAAAAGATGCCGCAGATTTAGGGGTAATGGTAAATGTTAGGCGTATACTACCATGCAGATAATCGTTTCCTGTGAGCGTTACGATTGCTTTTCCTGCATTGATATTTTTGCTGTAATCCACTGTGTAAGGAAGGGGATACCACTCTTCTGTGTCCTTTATTGGAGCAAATTGTCTTAGTTCTGCGTCAGTGAGTGTAAGTGCCTCCCCAGTGTATTGTTTCTCAAAGGTCCGCGCCGTTTCAAAGTCAATTGCTTGCTGTATGGTCGCTTTTGTAATGTTGAATCTTACAGTTGCGCTTCCTTTATATATACCATCTGTCTTTGCCTTGTAAGTCACAACTGCTTTTCCAGGTTTATTGTTATTTTTGATTGTAATCTCATACTGATCTGTTGCAATTTCCTGTCCTTCCAAATCCAAAATTCGATATTCATCCACTGTGATAGGCTTTTTGAGATATGGTTGGTCTGGAATGATGGGAAGTGTAAGCTTTTTGAGTTCCCGTTTTACAACACTGTATCGTTTGGTTTTCATTCCTGTATAGTTACCATTTGGTTTTGCTGTCACTGTGAGCATAGCTCTCGACGACACTTGCGTGTTATTCTCCGCAGTCATCTCACAGTCATCTGCAGATACAAATAATTTTCCAGCTTTTATGGTAATCTTTTCTGGCAGCACTGCCTGTTTGGTATAATATGCACTAGAAACGGTAACAGAGGACAATGTTGCAGGTTTTATTTTAAAATAGCGAATGGTTGCATCTTCATCTATCTCATAGTTGTCAGATACTTGTATCTTCACAAAAGCTTTTGCTGCCACACTGCCGTCACTTTCATAGGACACATTCGTATTATTTCCATATTCATATGTATAATCTCTTCCCACTCCTGCCTTTAATACCTTTTTTCCATCAAGCACTTTCACTGTCGGCCGCAGTTCTTTTTGTGCATATGTTTGGTCTTTGATTGGCTGTATTGCAGTGCGATCTAACTTTTTCTTTTGAATTGTAAAATTCAGACTGCGCGAACCCGCATAGCTTCCTTTTCCAGTGATTATCGCTTTCGCTTCTCCTGCATTAACATTGTTGGCATAAACAATTGTGTAGTTGGACGCAGCAATTGCTCTTCCATTTTCGTCAGTAATTATAAGTTTTGGTTTTTGCGCCTTACCATTATAAGTCAATATACTGTTTTCTTCTGAAAACTGAATCTGCAAACTGTTAATATCTCTTTTGCTTACAATATTTTTCTTGAGGGCACTTGGTTTGTTTTTTACCTGATAATTTCCCAAAAGTGTGATTTCTGCATCATACTTTTCTCCTAACAGAATCGCATTAAGTGTTATCTCCGTTGTTGTGCCTGCCTGATATAAAACTGCTTTATATTGTGTCTGGTCCAACTCTGTCTTTCCAGCAAGCACACGTATTCTGCTGTTTGGTCCATCATAGGCAAGCTGTACGCTAATACTACTCGCTGCAATCTGCTTTGGCGCAATCGAAAAAGGTTGTATCAATTGTCCTGCATAATTTCCAATTCCGCTTACAATCACTTTGGGCGCCTGTACATCTTCTGTTCCTGCGGCCATTATATTATTTTCATATATTATAGTATAATCCTTATTTTTCTTTAAAGTCTTTTTATTCCATTTTACGGAGACTGTTGGTGTCAACGCTTTGTCTGCAAAGGTCGCTTTTGCAACGGTCACTGTAAAATCAGACGTAATATTTTTGGGTACTATTCGAAAAGTCTTTGTTACTTTTCCCTGACAGTTTCCTTTTCCTGTCACAGTGATTGTGGCAGTTCCAGCATTTGTATTCTGTTTGTATGCTACAGAATAACTCTTTGTTGGAACCTCTGCTCCATATGCTGTCACCTTCACTGTAGGTTTTATCGCACTTCCTGTAAAAGTGCAGGCAAGTGTCCCATCAGGCAAAACACTACTGTCCTCCGCTGTACTAGCAATGCTTACCATATCCTCGGACAAAACAGTTTTGACAATGGTAACAGTTAGCTGAATTTGTCCAGTATAATTATTGATTCCTGCAATATCCACTGTATAACTCCCAGCATTGCAAGGCTGTTTGTTATAAACAATTGTGTAGTCTATATCTTTTATAAGTTGCGCGGAGCCGTTTTGAATCATTAAATTATCCTGAATCGCACCATTGTATTGCAAAGTGGTGGATTCTATCATTTCTTCTGTAATCGTTTTGGGATAAATGGTAAATGTCTGCTCCACAACTCCTGTATATTTTCCAATCCCTGTAATTACTGCCTTGGGTGCATCTTGTGTTTCTTGGTCTTTTACCAGCGTATTATTACTGTATGTAACAGTATAGTCAACATCTTTGGTAAGCAATTCCCCCATATAATTTATCTCAATCTCTGGTTCATTTTGCGTACCATTATATTCCTGTGGTTCAATCTCTTTTACCATCTCAGAAGTCAATTGCCGGTTTTCTTGCGGTATGTCAAACGTGCCGTCACTGGTATATGCTTTTATCCGATAAGTGCCTTTTGAGGCTGCATCCTGCCAACCATTTGCATTTTGAAAAAAGGTTTCTCCTGGGTTAGACTTTGCGACAAATTCGACCGCTTTGGCATTAATATAAGACTGATCAATAAAGATGGCTGCTCCTTCTTCTCCATTAATTTGCCCATTTGATAAGGTTACAACAACACTAAAGGTCTCTCCATCTACCACAGTAGCATATTTTTCAAGTGCAATAGTATGATATCCCTCAAATGCCGTTGTACCTGTCTCACGTGCAGAAAGTTTGCCGGACTGCGGGTCCGATACATCTGTCAAATCTGTATATATTTCCACCTCATAGTCTGTCTCTATAGATTTAATGCCAATTCCAACCGCTTCAATCACTTGATTGCCTGTGCTTTGATACACTGCTGCTGCCGTAATAGAGTCATCGCTCTCATATCTTACTCCTACAGATCCATCATACTGATAGATATGGTCATAATTGTCTGCTTCCTCATACTCAAAGGCAAATATTGTATTGGCTAAAGATGCCTCCTCATACGACATCCAAAAATATCCATCATCGCCATAGCTTTCTCCCCAACTATTTTTAATCAGCCACGCACCATTATTTTTGGGAATAAAACAAATTCCTGCCTCCAAAAATATAGGGTCCTGATTAATTGCAGTATACTTAAAATTATTTTTATCAAAGTTATCGTCCCAGCCTACAATTGCAATTGCATGATTTCCACCTTCATTATAGTCATTATAATAAACAGTAGGACCGATATAACCTTCAACATAATTACTACTGTGAGACTCACTATGTTTATAGGACGCTGCGACCGCGCCATGCTTTAGTATCATTTCTTTAACAGAATCTGTATTATTTTTATTGATCCAATAAGCGTTTCTTAAATGTACGAAATCCGTGTATGCATACTCTTGTGGCACATTTATCTCTTTTGTTAGTTTCGTCTGGTCTGCACTTGGATATACCATACTTGCATGAGTTCGCTCATCTGCCACGCCAGTCCATCGCGCCAGTGCAAATGTTGTAAACATACTATTGCCACCATTGTTTACCTTTTCCGCCATCAGAGGAATCACTTTGTCCCCTTCTAGTCCGCCGTCTGGTCCTTCTATATTTTCATTATAAAAAAAGTTAATCAGATGCGGCTCCGAAAGGTTTACTTCTTTTCCTGTCTGTTTTTTATAAATGCTTTCTGCGGGTGCAATCGCAGCAAAGGACCAACAAGCCCCCCAGTCTCCTTGATCTTTAATCGCTGTGTCTTGATTGTCCTCCACAGCAGAATATCTGTCTGGCAGACTATCTCGTATGGAAAATAAAGAAGCCTCCTGGGCCTGTTCAAGCGGCTGTGCTTCCATTCCACTGTCCATATATCCAGAAAATACAAATCCATCAGACTCCATTTTCTGATTTAGTTCGTCCTTTAATCGCTCCTCAATTTCTTTTATCTGGTCTTTGGTAAGATGCGATTTACTTTCTGGTTCTGTCAGCGTTTCGGTTTCTAGTTCTGTTTCTGTAACAGTCTCCATTTCCAATGTACTATCTGTTTCCGTAATGTTTTCCGTATCTGTCTCAAATTCTGTGTTTGTTATTTCCTCAGTTTCTGTCTCAAGTTGTTCTTCTGTTTGCAGTTCTGTCCCTGTATTAGTTTCTGGTTCTGTTTTAGTATCGGATTCTATTTCTGTGTTACTTTCTATTTCTGTATTGGTTTCCGTTTGCGTGTTTGATTCGGTTTCTACTTCTGATTCTGTACTTGACTCAGCTTCCGACTCTACGCTTGTTTCTACTTCTGTCTCAATATCTACTTCCGTTTCTATGTTTGTACTCGTTTCTAATTCTTGTTTTATTGTGGAATCTGGTTCTTCTATAGCTTCGATACTTGTATCGATTATCGATTCTTTTTCCGATTGCAATTCGCTAATATTTCTTGTTTCTTTTTCCTCTTCCATTTTACTTTCTAACTCTATATCATATTGTGACGCTGCTTGGGTGTGCAATTTGACAGGCTGAACATCTTGTATTGTTCCAACAGCATATGTATCTATACTTGTTGTAATACAAGTAACTATACACAAAATTCCTGCAATTGATTTTCTAATCTTTCGACGCATTTTTTTCTCCTTGTAAGAATGTATGTTTTTTATCTTCTTTTTCACCTTATTTTACATCAACTATAATATACATATCAAGCATGAAAAAATAGGAAATATCACTTTGTTTACAAAACTTGTTCCCATTCACGCCATATTTAATTTTAGCCCAATTTAGGTCATTGAAAACAATAAAATAGGGAAGATTTCTCTTTCCCTACTCTCGTTGTATCGCCTTAGCGGTATACTTTCTATCCACAAGGAGGTGCATAATATTCAAGAACGCCATCGGCGTTCTTGCTGCGAAGCGCGCATCATGCATAGCATGATAATGTTCTTCTGCGCGCTTCTGCAATCCGCCGGAGGCATATCAGATGGGGGATTGAATCCCGCCA
>BLMC01000152.1 GCA_011959805.1 Lachnospiraceae bacterium
AAGGAACAAATTAGTGAGGCTTATGCACATTATCTGGTGGAGGAGGATGCTGTACAGGAAGAAAATTTAATTGAAAAATTTCTTGAAAAAAAGCACTTTGATAAGCAACATGCCACTTATGCAGAGTGTCAAAAAATGGCAGCATTTCTCTATCGCAAGGGATTTGCAATGAATGATATCTATCGTGCAATTGGGACCACATATGAATGATAATAACTTATTGTTCCTATAGATTGTATTAAATATCGTTTCACAGAGCATAAGTGAAAAGCGAAAAGATTCAGGGATGCGAAGATGCGAGACACATATTTGCGCGGACTGTCCCAAGAGTTGAAGCTGTTGCCAATAAAACCAGCCGAGTTGGAGGAGTCTTGTATTTCTAAAGAAGAGTATAAACAAAACCCTGAAAAATACTTTGTGGGTGATTTTGGAAGTTATAATTGGGATAATGATGTTTCATATGGATTTTATTGTTGGGCACAACGATTAAAGTATAATGTAATAAATAGTTACAATACTAAATACAAGAATAAATGCTTGACACAGCCTGATTAAAAGAGTAAAATTAGTATGTTGTAGTATCTGTAAAGATACAATAAAGTGACTATTCGGAATACTTTATAGATTTCAGCGTTGAGCAGGAAACTGTGGAGGCACTGAACAGTTGCACAATGAAAATTTAATAAGGAGGTGCTCCTGTACATGCTATACTACGTGTTAGAGGCAGTTGTCATCATTGCGGTATGTGTAGCAGGCTGTTTTTTCGCATTTTCAAACTACAAGAAAAATGTAGAAACTACAATTGGAAATGCTGAGGATAAGGCAAGGGAAATCGTTGATGAGGCTCTAAAGACGGCTGAGACAAAAAAACGTGAGGGACTTCTTGAGATTAAGGAGGAATCCATTAAGACCAAGAATGAGCTTGATAAGGAAATCAAGGAGCGCAGGGCGGAAGCACAGCGCTATGAGAGACGTATTCAGCAAAAAGAAGAGAGCATTGACAAGAAGGCGGAAACGATTGAAAAGAAAGAAAACGCCCTTGCTGCAAGAGAAGAAGAGCTTGCAAAACAATCGGCAGTTGTTGCAAGACTGAACGAAGAGCGGATACAGGAACTGGAGCGAATTTCAGGATTAACCTCTGAACAGGCAAAAGAGCATTTGTTAAAAATTGTTGAAGACGAAGTAAAACATGAAACAGCAGTGATGATCAAGGAAATGGAAAGCAGAGCGAAGGAAGAAGCTGACAAGAAGGCAAAAGAGTATGTTGTCACAGCAATTCAAAAATGTGCTGCGGACCATGTTTCTGAGACAACCATCTCCGTTGTACAACTTCCGAACGATGAGATGAAGGGCAGGATTATTGGTAGAGAAGGACGTAATATTAGGACCTTGGAGACACTTACCGGTGTTGAATTGATCATTGATGATACGCCAGAAGCAGTTATTTTGTCTGGATTTGATCCAATCAGAAGAGAGATTGCCAGAATCGCTCTTGAAAAGCTTATCGTGGACGGACGCATTCATCCAGCAAGGATTGAGGAAATGGTTGAGAAGGCGCAGCGGGAAGTCGAAGTTATGATTAAGGAGGAGGGCGAGTCAGCAACCTTGGAGGTTGGTGTACATGGCATTCATCCAGAATTAGTAAAACTTCTGGGCAAAATGAAGTTTCGGACGAGTTACGGTCAAAATGCATTAAAGCATTCCATTGAGGTGGCACATCTTACTGGTTTGCTTGCCGCAGAAATGGGATTTGATGTCAGAATGGCAAAGCGGGCTGGCTTGTTGCATGATATTGGCAAGGCAGTAGACCATGAGATGGAAGGTTCGCATATACAATTGGGAGCAGAATTGTGCAGAAAGTACAAAGAATCTCAGATTGTTATCAATGCGGTCGAATCGCATCATGGTGATGTAGAGGCCCGATCGTTAATTGCCTGTCTGGTTCAGGCTGCTGATACTATTTCTGCTGCAAGACCGGGAGCGAGACGTGAAACACTCGAAACATATACAACCAGGTTGAAACAACTGGAAGAAATAACCAACAATTTTAAAGGTGTCGATAAATCTTTTGCTATTCAGGCAGGTAGAGAGGTTCGGGTTATGGTAGTTCCTGAGCAGATTAATGATTCGGACATGATACTGTTGGCACGTGATATTTCTAAGCAGATTGAAGCAGAGCTTGAATATCCGGGACAGATTAAAGTGAATGTTATCAGGGAATCTCGTGTCGTTGAGTATGCGAAATAATTAAAATGAGCATTGTAAAACCATCAAAGTCTGAAAAGATTTTGATGGTTTTCTTATGCGCATAGAGACTAGAGAAAAGATGTTAGGAAAGCTGACAAATGTCTAGCGTGCAATTGGAGAAAAAATCTTTTTTAGATTGTACAAGCATAAATAGGAAATCTGGCGCCAAACATATAGCTGTCAAAAGGCAGATTATTGAATAAAAAATTTGAATAAGGAATATTGGAGGAAATTATATTATATGGATGCAGAAATAAAGAGGATAAATAGAGAATTGCAATGTGAGGGGACAATTATAAATTATTATAAAGATACTGTGGTATTACCAGATGGCAAAACAGAACTTTATGATTTTATAGGGCATAATGGTGCAGCAGCGGCAGTTGGGGTATTGGAGGATGGAAAACTTGTAATGGTTAGACAGTATCGAAATGCCTTGGACAGATTTACATTGGAGATTCCGGCTGGAGGATTAAACCCTAATGAGGCGACAATCGATGCTGCTGCGAGAGAGTTGGAGGAGGAGACGGGATATCAATGCAGAAAAATTGAAAAATTGCTTACGATTCGCACAACAGTAGCTTTTTGCAATGAGAAAATTGATATTTATTTGGCTACAAATTTGCAAAAGACAATACAACATCTCGATGAAGATGAGTTTGTGAATGTGGAGACACATACGATTGAAGAGCTAGAAAATATGATTTATGATGGGACTATTGAAGATGCAAAAACTATTGCAGCAATTCTGGCATATAAAAATAAATTTTCATAAAGCGGTAGAGTAGTCCATATATTAAAGTAAGAAGTAACTGTGTGGGTGAAATGCTAGATGAATAAGTTTGATATAGAAGAACAGATTGCGGAACCAGATGTACATAGTGTCGACCAAAACAGTGATGCATATATTGATTATAGGAAGCTACATTATAAAAATACGATGCTTGATAACAGGGTACTTGTATTTCTTACAGGATTTTGTATAGGCATGGTATTTTTTTATTTATCGGGGGGACAGAACGCGAGTGGAAAAAGTCTATTGGATAGAGAACATCTGTTGTTAATGCAGAGTTTTGATATAAATCAAACTGGATTTTTAATGTATACATTAGGACTTCGGGTAAGACAGCTTTTGTTTATGGTAATTTGTGCATTAAGTAGTATTGGTGGTCTGTTGGCGTATTCGATTATGGGGTGGTATGGATTTGAAGTTGGGCTAATGATTTTTTCGCTGGTATATCAATATGGAGTAAAGGGAATATTCTTGACATTTTCTATGTTTTTACCACATGGTATATTTTATTGCATTGTGTTTTTAATTGTATTTCGCAGGTATTGGTCAAGTAACACAAAATGTTGTCATAATGAGGAGACCATAAAAAATCGGAAGCTTCATCAAAGAATGGAAGCTATCAAAACGATATTGTTGGTACTATTTATTTTTTGTATTGGTATATTGTCTGAAATCTATATAAACCCTGAGATTATGCGAAAAATGGCATTGTTTTTTTGATGAACAAATAGTTGGAAAAATATAAATAATAGGCGCAATTTAATTGATAAAAAATAGTTTTTTGAAAATTTTAAAAAAATTTTTGAAATTTTCTGAAAAAACATTTGATTTTATGTAAAATTCAATATATAATAAGAATAGGCATAAGGGGTAAATTAAATCTTTTAGGAGGTTTTTCAAATTTATGGAAAAAGAAATTAATAATTTTATTTCTTATTTACATAATATAAAGAAAACTTCTAATAATACTGAATTATCGTACAAGAGGGATTTAGGCAAGCTGCGCCAGTATTTAGAAGAAAAAGGTATCAATGATGTGAATGGCATCACATCAGAGAATCTGAAATCCTATATTGTGTATTTAGGTGACAATCATTTTGCAGCTGCAACCATATCCAGAAATGTTGCTTCTATAAAGGCTTTCTTTCATTATCTGTGCAAGGAGAGCATTATAGAAAAAGATGTGTCTGATGGGTTGAAAGCGCCGAAGATTGAGAAAAAGATGCCTGAGATTTTAACTCCAGAAGAAGTAATCTGGCTTTTGGAGCAACCAAAGGGAGATACTCCCAAAGAAATTCGCGATAAGGCGATGTTGGAGCTTTTATATGCAACGGGAATCCGTGTTACGGAATTAATTACATTAAAGGTTTCCGATGTGAATATGCAGATGGGCTTTATAATCTGTAGAGATAGCAGCAAAGAAAGAGTGATTCCATTTGGAGCTGCTGCGAAAAAGGCAATGACAAATTATCTTGAGAAAGCGCGTGATGTGATGCTTTTTGATTTGCACTCAGACATTCTGTTTGTAAACTGTTCGGGTCAGCCGATGAGCAGACAAGGATTTTGGAAGCTAATCAAATATTATGCGAAGAAAGCAGGTATTGTAGCGGACATTACACCACATACTCTTCGCCATTCTTTTGCTGCGCATTTGGTAGAGAATGGTGCAGATTTAAGAAGTGTTCAGGAGATGTTAGGGCATTCGGATATTTCGACAACACAAGTGTATACTAATTTGACACACAATCGTATTCGAGAAGTATATGCAAAAGCGCATCCAAGAGGATAAGAAGGCATTAAAAAATCCATTCTTTTCATAGAAATTGAAAAGAGTGGATTTTTTATGCACACGGACGCGGAAAGGAAATACGCAGTGAAAACTGTCTACACTGATGCAGAGGAAAGTGTCAATGCAGACGAATACCCAAGCAAAAAATTACTTTAAATAAAGTCCGCAATTCTGTAGATTAAATCTTCTGTATCTTTCCATCCAAGGCAAGGGTCTGTGATAGATTTTCCATAAATATGTTCTCCAATTTTTTGACAGCCTTCCTTAATATAACTTTCAACCATAACCCCCTTTACTAGATTTGACAGCTCTTTGTTGGTACGACGAGAGTGCATAACCTCGTGAACAATGCGAATTTGCTCTTTAAACTGTTTGTTGGAGTTGCTGTGATTTGCATCTACAATACACGCCCGGTTGATAAGGTCGCGCTCATTGTATTTTTCCAACAAAAGCATTAAATCCTCATAGTGGTAGTTGGGAATGTTGTTGCCATGTTTATTGACTGCACCGCGCAAAATGGTATGCGCGAGGGGATTTCCAGTAGTATTAACTTCCCAGCCACGATAGATAAAAGGATGGGGATGTTGTGCTGCATATACAGAGTTGAGCATAACACTTAAGTCGCCGCTTGTTGGATTTTTCATGCCAGCTGGAACATCAAAACCGCTGACTACAAGGCGATGCTGCTGGTCTTCGACAGAACGAGCGCCAATTGCCACATAAGAGAGAATATCGGATACATAGCCCCAGTTTTCGGGATAGAGCATTTCGTCTGCGGCGGTAAGATTGGATTCGCGCATAACGCGCAGTTGCATTTTTCTCATGGCAATGATACCTTTGAGGAAATCAGTGCCTTTTTCAGGATCAGGTTGGTGCACAATGCCTTTATAGCCATCCCCTGTTGTTCTCGGCTTGTTGGTGTATATTCGCGGGATAAGAATTAGTTTGTCATTGACTTTTTCATTCACTTTGGCAAGTCTTGAAACATACTCGCATACAGCGTCTTCATTATCCGCAGAGCAAGGACCAATAATCACAAGAAATTTATCGGACTGACCAGTAAATACATCGCAGATTTCCTGATCTCTTTTTTTCTTTAACACTTGCATCTGGTCAGGAACAGGATATTCTTCTCTAATCTGATCAGGCGTTGGAAGTTTTTTTATAAATTCAAAACTCATTTGTTAGACTCCTTTCGTAAAAATAGTGGCGATAATTAACCGCTATTTTTTATCATATAACAGATAGCGCCGCAACGCAAGAATAATTAGAAAATCAAAAAATATCTGACTGCACAGCGTACCGTAAATATAGCCAGAAAATCCAACT
>BLMC01000153.1 GCA_011959805.1 Lachnospiraceae bacterium
ACCAAACAGCAAAATGCATCCAAGAGGATGATGTGCAAAAAATTATTGCAGAATTGGAGTGGGCGGATAGTATCGTCTGCGTCTCTCCTTCTTATTGGGCAGATGTTCCCGGTCAGTTCAAGGCATTTATTGACCGCTGTACACCATGGTGCAATACCCACGAACCACATGCCAAAATCGGCAGCGGCAAAAAAGGTTACTCTATTGCACTGCGCACTGGTTCAAATAAGAAAGAATGCAACAGAATTATTGAGAGCATTGAGCACTTTTATGGTCATATGGAAATTATTCCTAGCGGAAACCTAGGACTTTGCTCTATCGAATACAAAGAAGCTGTAAAGGATAGGGTACAAGAAATAGAAGATTTCTGTGCAAAAGTCGAATCATTAGAATATTGTTTCGCCACGTAAAAATGATTACGGGGTTGTTTTTAGACACACAAATTCTATATAAAATACTGGCACAGCGCCCCAATATTTGCGATTTTAAAAAGCGTACTTACTATTCCAATGAAGCTTATTATTTTTTTATTGCAATGAATTTTCTACTCATCAAAAACCGCATTTTTGCAACACTATATTTAAGAATTTATCTGTTTGAGAACTATTATCATATGACACTTGTCTAATCCAAAAGGATTTTATAACTGTGTTTCTAAAAGCCAATCTGCTTTACAAAATGTTCTCTCGCCTTATTTCTGATACATTTCCCTCAATAGAAGCAACAAACCATGCTTTTTAATGATTCATCCTATCTAAAAAACATGCAATAAATTTGCAGTTGTTCTCAGATTCTCTACAACTGTTGTGATAGCTTTTTGTATTTATTTTGATTAGAGATGTTTTATATATCATAATTTCCTGGCAATAATTTATAGATAGAACAGCCAATTTTCTTCTCAAAGTCTTCCTTAATTTCCAGTATCTTTTTCCATCTGTCCACTGTCGCTGCGTGCACACCATACCGGATTGTCACATCCACAAATCGTTTCTCCAAGATGCAGAAACCTGTAGGCAGTGCTAACGAGTCACAAAGTTGCACCAAACGGTCATAATCATCATACACTGCATTTGCCACAAAGTCCTTCATAAACAGGTAATCTGACTCACTCATATCAAATTTACCAATAGATGTGTTGATATCCTGTATCATAAACGCATGGGAAATGCAAATTTGTGCGGCTTTTTCCCAGCCTTGTTGTGCGCAATAACGATATCCATCAATCAAATGCTTTTCTGAACTCACGCCGGCATAGCGCCCAATATCATGTAGCAGTCCTAGTACATAAGCCTTATCGGCAGACAAATGTTCACAGCACTGTGCAATATTTTTGCACGCTTGCGCAACATAACGAGAGTGATTTGCCCATGCTCCCGGATTGGATTTTTCAGCTTCACGCAACACTTGTTCTGCAATTTCCTTGTTTGGTTCCATATCGTTTGTCCCTTTCTAATGTTCTAATTTATATCACTATAACGCGGGCATTTTAAAAATACTATCCTATTTCTGCCGAAATCTATTACAATCCTGCCACATTTGACTACTGATTCTATCCGTATCTCAATCTTTCCATTTCTTCCGATATTCTGTGGGTGTACAGTGTGTATACGCACGAAATACTTTTCCAAAATAACTACTGCTTCCTAGTCCGCAAGCACTGCCAATCACTGTTACAGGCTCATTTCCCTTTGCAAGCATTTGACAAGCAATTTGTAAACGATAACTTTTGAGATATTCCACAGGTGTCATATGCAGACAGTCCTGAAACACTCGAAAACATTCTCGTTCGCTTAAGTATGCTGCCGCAAGTTCTGATATCATAATTTTCTCAGCATAATGCTCATAAAGTGGTAACTATTCTATTCGCACTATTGCCATGTCGTATCAATATTTAATTGATTTTTTATAATGCTTTTTGCTTTCACAAACCTGTCTAAATAATCTCCATCTAAACAAATATACCTAACTCCATTTTCTTGTAAAAGCGCTTTAATCTGATTGCTATACTTCTCTCTATCAGATGCAATTTCTTCACTTCTGGTTCCATCTTGTACGAAATCTACTGTTGGTTCTAAAAACAAAACCAAATCCCATTTATTAATATTATGGATTGCTAACGCCAATTCATTGCATAATTTAGCATGCGGACTTGTCTCGTCGAGCAAAAAATTCACATAAAATTTTGTTGTTAATGCATCTGTATCTACAAATAAAATTCTATTGGAAGATTTAGCAGCTTCATCTACATTTATTCTCTGTTTCAACAAATTTTCATATAAATCATCGACTGTCATATACTTTTCTCCACCTGCATATGCACAAGTGTCCCTTCCAACTTCACTTACAAAGTTTGTATTATATGCCAGTGCGAGATTCTGAACCAAAGTTGATTTTCCAGTGCTCTCCCCTCCAACAACAAGAACTTTTCTCGTATAATACGATTTACAAACATTTGGTATATAATCCCAATGATTACTCGCCCATTCTCTGATTTCAGTTGAACTGATTGGCACTTCTTTTCTTTCAAAATAAATTACTTTTGATTCGGGGCAATACAAACTTTCAAATCTATTTGTGCCATAATAATCATCTCCGCAAAATACAACATCAATCGGTTTTCCTATCGCATTTTTAATATCCTTCGCGCCTTTTTCCCAATAATAATTCGTATTGTATTCTTCTTTGCTCACAGCCTTATCTTCAATTAAAATTATCTTCACATTTGGCAAATGCCTTGTAGAATTTAAAATCCAGCGATAGCGCAGCTCTTTACTTGTACTTTCACGACCATCACACCAACTAATTATTACATATAATTCTTCACATATAGAGGAAGCTTTTATTATATCATGTATATGTCCTATATGAAGCGGATCAAAGGAACCACCGTACATTCCAACCTTATATTTCACTTGATTTTCTTGCCTCCTTCTCCCATTTAATAAGCATAATAATTGCATTCCCAAGATAAACACACCACATCAATAATGTCGCCATATTATCACTTCCTGATGTAAAATTACACCACCACATATAGACACTAAAAATATCAACGACAATCCAAATCCACCACTGTTCAGCAAACATCTTTACACTGACAATCATTGCAATAACAGATGAAACAGTAGTAAAAGAATCAATAAATGGCATTGCATCGCCTAACTGCTTTAATAGTAATCCATATAAATACGTACAAATGGAAATAGACACCACTAAAATAAATCTATGATTCCAATTCATATGTTTCTTTTCTACTTCTTTTGTTTCTTTATCCATATGCTTATTCCAGACATAAAAACCAACAAATTGCATCGGCACATAATATAAAGAATTAAGCATCGTTTCTCCATATAATGTTGCTTTATATGCAATTATCGCATATAAAATACTGTTTACTATCCCAAATACATACGCCGATAATTTTCCCTTTCCAGTACATACAACACAAGCAACACCTGTTGTAGATGAGATAATGCCCATCAAAGTATCACCCCAATAAATACTTAACCCTGTAATAACCGTACAGGCGATTAACAGCCATGTAACTTCCCAAACTTTCCATCCTTCCAGCTCATTTCTTATAAAATTTTTAATGGTATTCATATCGATTTCTCCTATCTTAACTTGTATAATCGGAAATAGAAACAGAAAGATGGTTAAAAACTGTTCTAAAATAACCCACAATCATTTCTTTTGTAAGTTATTTCTAAGTAGTTCCTAATAGTTTGTAATTAAAACTTCCTGCGTTGTATTATTACTGTTTTTCGCTTGATAATTACAATTATCATAGTTAAAGTTTATTTTATGCATGTGATATTTCCGTGTTTTTCGCCAATTGAGAAGAATATCGTTTCTATCTCCCTTATGGTGTGATACATTGGACAGCGCAAATCGGACTCCCTTGTCAGTGAGCATGTCAAGAATCTCATACAAGTCCTTCTCGTCTTGCTCTCCCCATCCTTTAAAACCTCTTTTTCCATCATTATAGCTGCCACAGGTTATTAAATAGGGAGGGTCTGCATATAGAAAATCGCCTGCTTTCATAAGACTATAATCAAATTCTCTAAAATCATAAGAAGTATATTGAATCTGTTGAATAATTCCTTGCAATTTTGTTAGATTTTCCCGCATAACACGATTGAAGGAACTTCTGGATTTCCCAAAGGGGTTGTTGTATTCATGGGCTGTATTAAATCGAAATTGATAATTAAAGCTGTAACACATTAGCACATACAAATCAATTGGATTTTTCGTTCTATTATAATACGCTCTAAAATGCTCATACGCTTCTTTATTTTCTTTGGTAAGCTTCCAGTTATGAATTGTCTGGTCAATCTGCACAATTGTTTTCTCTATTCCAATTCGTTGAAATTCCTTGTATATCTCAATCACAAAAAAATTCAGGTCATTCGCAATATGGTGATTTGCTTTTGTATTAAATGTAACATCACAACCGCCACAAAAAATATCTACCATTAGATTAATCTCTCGTGGAAACCACTTCTGTATCTGCTGAAGAATCCGATATTTATTTCCAATATAATTCATAGGTGCCTTTATATATTGCATTTGTTACTCCTCAAAATTTAACCTTTCGTTTTCCCTATATTTTTATTTTCGTCCATTTTCCTGCTTTAAATCTTATCGAGGCAAATAAAAATCGCGATATCTGGTCTGCCAACACACCAAGCCAGATTCCAGCAATCCCCCAAGCAAATACAATACCACACAGATAAGAAAATAATGTTCTAATAATTGTGACGCTAATTGTAGAGGCCATTGCCGTATAAGTGGTATCTCCTGCTCCTCTAAGACACCCCATATAGATAACCTGCGATACTTGAAAGAGTACAATCACAATAATAACATGAATAATCTGGACCCCATATGCAACAATATTATCTTCCTCAAAGAATAATTGATATAGTGTCTCGCCGCCCAAAAAGTAAGTAATCGCAAGCACAATTGAGATACACATTCCTATGCGTCGGCAAATCTTTCCATATTCTTTAGCCTTTTGAGGCATTCCTTCTCCAAGACTCCTGCCAATCAGCGCAACGGCTGCCACTTGCATCCCATCTCCAAAAGAAAATGTCAATCCCAAAATGTTCATACCAACTTGATGTGCTGCCATTGCGTCAGTTCCCATTCCTGCTGCCATCATCGCTGTAGACATAAATCCAATACGCATCAATACTTGTTCGATAAAAACAGAATACCCCACTTTAACAATATGTATAAACGTCTGTACAGAAAACTGTATCTTCATCTTTATAATATAGGGTATGCTGACAAAATTATCTTTCGGTAGCAGAGAGAAAATACTCATAACACATGCCACCACGGTTCCAAAGACGGTAGCGATTGCCGCGCCGTGAATACCAAGTGCCGGAAATCCTAGATGCCCATTAATCAACAGATAATTTCCAATTACGTTAATAACATTTGAAATGATATTGGTTCGCATAGCAATCATTGTATTTCCTGCTCCACGCTGCGCTGCGTTGATGCCCATAGAAACCACATTAAAGAGCATCCCACCCATTATAATCCTAAAATATATAACTGCTGTATTATGGGTATCTTGCGCCGAACCACAAAATCGTATAATCTGGTTGGCAAAAAGAACACACAAAACAGATATCACTGCAACGGCTGCCAGTATCAATACAATTGCAGTCATTAGAATCCGGTTTGCCTCCTCTTTTTTCTGCTCTCCATGACGCCGCGCAACAAGCGCCGATATTGCGACATTGACGGCGATAAAAAACGCCAACCCCATAAACTTGGGCTGTGTTGTCAGTCCTACCGCCGCTACTGCATAAGAACCAATTGAACTGACCATCAATGAATCAATCATGCCTGCAAGCGAGACAAAAAAAGATTCGCACACGGCTGGCCATGCCATGTGCAGAGTCTCGCTTACAATGTTTTTTTGCTCCTCGCTTTTTGTAGGTACTATTTCACTCATTCAAATCCCAGCTTTCTCCTTGATTGCTGTAACTGTATTGAATATCATTTCATGTATTATAAGAGTAATTAACCACCAATTCTGTATACAAATGAATTCACACTCTTTGGTTTTTATACTATATTATACTCCATCATTTCATAAACAAGTTTTGTCCCTTCTG
>BLMC01000154.1 GCA_011959805.1 Lachnospiraceae bacterium
GCTGAATAAAATTTTTCCTGTTCTTTTCATTTTTAATGTTCTCCTTTCTTTTTCTGCTTTGGAAATTCCAGCTTTATCTTATACTGTGAGCCTTTTACTTCCTTTCCGTCTTTGGTGTAGGAATAATCTTCCACACCCTCCGGGATAAGGTACGCATCATAGCTGCCCTTTTTGCCCTTCAAGCCTTTTACAAGGGTCTTTTTACCGTCAATCAGGCTTTTTACCTGACTGTCGGAAAGTGCTGCCCCCATAACCTTTGACACGTTCATGCCGCACTTGTTTTTGCAGTATGCGCCGAATTTCCCTTTTACCACATCGCCGCCGCACTTCGGGCATTTTCCATATACTTCCGCATTTCCGTTTCCAAACATGGATTTCTGTTCCTCACTGATACAGTGGTAAGTCTGGACAAGACCATTTACCAGATCAGCAATCCCGTCCATAAATGCCTGCATGGGATATTCGCCTTTTGCAACCAGTGTCAGGGCATTTTCCCATTCGGCGGTAAGGTGTGGGGATTTCACCACATCGGGAAGGACAGTGATGAGCTTTACTCCGTCCTCTGTCGGTATCATTTGTTTTTTCTCACGCTTCACAAAACCGTCTTTCACAAGTTTTTCAATGATGTCCGCCCTTGTTGCGGGTGTGCCAAGCCCTTTGCGCTCCACTTCATCGCCCATGTCCTCCGCCCCGGCTCTCTCCATAACCGATAACAGGCTGTCCTCCGTAAAACGCCTGGGTGGGGAAGTGAAATGCTCTGTCACCTTTGTATGTACTCCCTCAAATGACATCCCTTCCGAAAGCTCCGGCAGCTTCTTTTCCTCCTTTTCTTCCTCTGCCTTGTCTGTCTTATAAGAGCGCTGAAAGGCAGCTTCAAAATCCTTCCAACCGTTCTGTAATACGGACTTCCCGGAAACCGTAAAAACAGTGTCATTACAGCGGAACTCTGCCTTGACGGTTTCATACCCATGCTTTTCTCCGGCAGCGCAGAGCAGGCGGTTCGCCGCAAGGGAAAGTATTTTCATCTCCCCCTCCGGCACAGCGGAAAGGTCAGCCTTTGCAATCTCCATTGTAGGGATAATTGCGTGGTGGTCTGTTACTTTCCCGCTGTCCATAATCCTTTTTATATGCGGCTCTGCCCCAGACGGTTCTTCAAAGAGAATGGCTTTGTAGACAGCCCCGATCACACCCCTTGCGGTATCTTCCATATCATCTGATAAATACTGGCTGTCCGTCCGGGGATAAGTGACCAGCTTTTTCTCATAAAGGCTCTGCGTATATTCTAAGGTCTGCTTTGCGGTAAAACCAAATATGCGGTTCGCATCCCTCTGTAACGTGGTGAGGTCATAGAGCTTCGGCGGCTGGACGGTTTTTTTCTCTTTTGTAACGGAAACAACCGCTGCTGTTTTACTTTCACACGCTGCGGCAAGACTTTCTGCCTGTGCCTTGTCCGCTATCCGTTCCGTTGCCGCATCCACCCCGTCCATGAGGATATGCGCCATATAATACTTTTCTTTCTGAAAATTCCTGATTTTTTCCTCACGCTCTACAAGCATGGCAAGTGTCGGCGTCTGCACCCTGCCGACTTTTAACACCTTGCCGCCATACAGGACGGTAAAAAGCCTTGTGCCGTTCAGACCTACCAGCCAGTCCGCCCTCTGCCTGCATAAAGCGGATTCATACAAACCATCGTAATCGCTCCCTGGCTTCAAGTTCGCAAAGCCCTCCCGGATTGCGCTTTCTTCCATTGAGGAAATCCAGAGCCGCTTTATGGGCTTGCTGCACCCTGCCTGATGATACACAAGGCGGAAAATCAGTTCTCCCTCCCGCCCTGCATCTGTGGCGCATATCACGCTGTCCACCCTTGCATCGTGCATCAGTGTTTTTAATATTTTATACTGCGCCGCTGTGCCGCTTTTTACCTCCGTCTGCCACTTTTCCGGTATCATGGGAAGGCTGGCATAATCCCACTTCTTCCATGCGTCAGAATAGGCTTCCGGCTTCGCAAGCTCCACAAGATGTCCGATGCACCATGAAACAATATATTCGTTCCCCTCCATATACCCGTCTTTTCGCTCTTTCGCCCCAATCACATGGGCAACCGACTGTGCTACGCTCGGTTTCTCCGTTATCACTAACTGCATTTTGCAATCCTCCTTTACAATGCCATTTCCTTTTTCCTTGTTTCCGCACCCATTCCCTGTGCCTGCAAAAGTTTCAGAAGCTCATCAACATTTGGCATATCCGCATGGATATTTTCCTCTGTTTTCCTGGCTTCCCCTGCTCCGTTTATTCCCTCTCCCATCATTATTCCTCCTTGTCATGAAAGAAATCATCTTCGGAATCTTCTTCTGCATCTTCATTTTCAAGTTCTTCCTCATCTTCCCCGTCCTCATCTTCGTCCTCGATAAAATCCTCTTTTTTCTTGCGGACTACTTTAAAATAATAAGCGCCGCCGATAAATGCTATCGCAAGCGCACCCATGAGGATATAGGAAATGACCGGGTTCGGTTCTTCCGCTTTTTCCTCCGGTTCTACATCTTCCGTGCTTTCCGCATCTTCCATGTTTTCTTCATCTTTGGTATTTTCCTCCGGCTGTGGTGTATCTTCCGGTATTTCCCCGTTATTGTTCGGGAGTGCGCTTTCTTCTGTGCGGATTGCTGATTCCAGCGCAGCGGAATTTTTCGGCAGGGTTTCGCTGTTATCGGAGGTTGTGTTTAATAAATCATTTTCTGTGATCTCTGTAAGGAAATATACGGTTTCTTCCTCCCCGTCACGGTCAATGATAAGATAAAAAACCTTGTCCGTTGCGGTCTGGATTGTATAAAATTCTTTCCCCTGCCCTGGCTTCTCATTTCCGTTATCCTTATCCCCGCTTTCCGCTTTTTCTGCGGCATCCGCTTTGGCAAACTCCGCTTTCTTCTGCTCCTCTGGTGTCTGTGAAACAGTATTCCCATCACCGTCTGTCTTGGTATGCTCCGTTACCGTTCCAGTGGCATTCCCCGGCTTGGTGGCTTCGGCATTGACCGGGAGCTGCTTTGCCGGGTTTTCATCGCTCTCGTCCGCAGGGTCTTTGTAATACGGATTTTTTGTCTTATAGACTTCTGACATATTCCCGGCATTGTCCATAGCGGAAATGGTGAAATACTCATACCCTGCGTCAAACTGCTGTAAGCGGATATTTAACGTGCCGTTTGTCAGCTCCGTAAATTCATAGCCGTTCACATAGACTGCCTTTGCGCCGGAATCGGTATCATGCACCTGAATACTTAAAAGCCCGTCACTGACTGCCGCATTGAGGGTGGGTTTTGTGGTATCGAAACATCTGACTGCACGGTTTTTCTCGTATGTATTGCCTTTCTGGTCTGTAACCTGCACATAAACGGTACAGTTTTCGGAAATATCCAGTTTTCTATCTTCCGTCACATCTGTCCAGCTCCCGTTCTGCCCGACTTTTGCCTGAATCTGCGCAATCTCGAAATTTCCCGTGTGCGCCACATCCGCCACTTTGAAAGTGACGGAAACGGTATCATTGAACCAGCCGTCCGGCTTGTTGATGCTGATGGACACGTTTGGTTTTTTATAAGCACAGAGTTTGTAATCTTCCACGCAGACCTTACAGTTATGGTCATATTCATAAGCGCCGCATTTGTCCTCACAGATACATACAGGCTCAATGTCATTGCCTGATACAGTCCTGCTTTCCGTGCTTCCCTCTGTTTCCCCTTCTGTATCGCTTTCTGTCTGTTCTTCCGTTTCCTGTTCCGCTGGCGTTTCCCCTGTGCTGTCCTGTGTTTCTGGAACTTTGGTATTTTCCTCTGTACTGTTTTCTGTTTCCTGTTCCGTAGGATTTTCCCCTGTGCCGCTTTCTGTTTCTTCCTCTGCCCTGGCTTCAATGGCATTGTTCCCGTTCATGGAAAACGCCACTGCCGGCATGGTCAGTAAAATCATGGATAAAAAGAGCGACAATGCCGCCCTATAACGTAACTTCATGTTTTTGTTCATGGCTTTCTGCCTCCTTTTGGGTTTGCTGTGTCTGCTGTTCCTCCTGCTCTTTTTTGCGGAGCAGGCTTAAGATTTCTTCCTCGCTGACTTTGTTGAGCAGAATCAGGCGGTCAAGGGAAATCTTGTTCTTTTCAATAAATTTCATTTTTTCCGCATCTTCCGCCATCTGCAACTGGCTTTCCAGATCCTTCTGCCTTTCCTGCAGGTCCGCAAGCTGTCGCCGGACTTTGGAAAGCTCCTTTATAATCCTCTCCTTTGTCACATTATTTCTCCCTTCCGCACTAAAAAATGCTGTTATATTTTAATTGTCCTTTCACAAAAAACTTTGACAATTACAAGTGCCTTTGTGATAAAATAGTTTGACAATAGAAAAGCCTGAAATGCCCTGCACTCCAAGCTGATTAACACAACTGTTTCATTTTTCAGATTATGACATTGCGGCTGTCATACTTTTTTATTAGCAATCAACGAAAACTGATGTTGTCACTCTTTTTTATGAAAATGTCGGTCTTTATTATCATTGTGTCAAACTTTATTATCATCAGACATTTAATTTCCTGATATTCTGCCGAAGGCATAAAAATGACTCTGCCAGTACGATGTGTTGATACTGGCGTATTTGATTGGATCGCCGCAGTGTATCATCACGCCGTTTCCGCAGTATATCCCCACATGGCTCACAGGCCCTGCCGAGTTGTATGTACCCGTGAAAAAGATAATATCCCCCGCCTTTGCGTCTGCCGCCGATACTGGCGTACACTGGTCATAAATCCCCTGTGCTGTGGTTCGTGGCAGGTTATGCACACCGCTGTTGGTAAATACCCAGCAGACAAAGCCGGAACAGTCGAAAGATGTGGACGGGCTTGAGCCGCCCCACACATACGGATAACCTAAATATTTGGCAGCTTCCTCCATGAGTGCCTGCACTGCCGCATCATCATAGGAATCCGGCGGTATGGTGTTCCCTCCGCCGCTTCCCGGCACATTATTTTCTCCATAGAGTGTCCCTTCCCCTGCTTCAAAATAAAATAACGGGTTATAATACTCCCCATTATACAGACATTCGATATGCAGGTGGCTTCCAGTGCTGCTCCCCGTATTCCCCGTTGTTCCTATGGTATCCCCATGCTTTACGCTCTGCCCCGCACTGACGCTTAACGTGTCCATGTGGGCATACTTGGTACAGTATCCCTTATCGTCCTCTATGACGATATAATTCCCGTAATGGCTGTCATAGGCGGCTGTGGTAACTGTGCCATCCATCGCCGCAAGGACTTCCGTTCCGGTTTGCACTGCAATATCCACGCCCCGGTGGAACTGTTCCGCCCCCGTTACCGGATTGATGCGGTAGCCGTAATAGCTGCTTACATAGTTGTACCAGTATAAATTTAAAGGCGTATAAAACTGCTGTGTCAGACCATGCGTTTCATTGTAAAGCGCATAAATATCTTTCTGCTCACTGTTCATGCGTCCGGCAACCACTATATTCAAATCTTTTGCGGTCAGCGTAACTTCCAGTATGGTTACGGTATATTCTTCTTCCTCCTCATACTCATATTCTTCCTCTGTTTCCTCCCCCGTTACCGGGTCTGTGATGGTGCGTGTGCCTGTTTTGGTTACTGTCCTTGTTCTTGTTTCCTCTGTCGGGTTTAAGGTCAGCTCATACATCTCATCAAAAAGGCTCTCGATTTCGCCCTGCACGTCCGCCGCCGTAAATTCGGTATGGACTGCGGAAAGGTAGCTGATGAGTGCGAACGGGTCATGCCCGATTGCATCAAGGTTATAGCGGTACTCGTCATAATCCGGGTAATCCGTTTCTATGGAATCAATCTCTTTCTGCAATTCCATTTCCAGTGCTGAAAAGGCTAAATCCGCAGCGTCAATCTCTGCCGGGACGCTCATGTAGCTGCCTGCCAGTGTGATACTCATGCCCTCCGAGAACATCGCCCCGCAGGACGATATGGAAGTCATTATCATAATGAGCAGGACTGCAAACGCACCAGCCGCCACAAGTGCGGAAGCGTGTTTCGCCGCCATCTCCTGCAATTTCTTCGCAACCGTTGTGGTAATGTTTGCGGATTTTACAGCCGCCTCTTTTGTGTTCTTCGCCGCCTGCCCCACC
>BLMC01000155.1 GCA_011959805.1 Lachnospiraceae bacterium
AAAGAGCAATATCATCGTACCAAACAGATGATGGAACAGGCAATGGAGGACAGAACTACGTTTGAGGTTTGGGAGCTTCTGGAGTTATCTCATAATCCAATTGTGCGACCGATTATCAAGCCGCTTGTGGTGCGGACTATAGAAGAGCAAAATTTAAAACTTGGATTTCTTACAGAGGAAGGTATTATAGATACTACTGGTGTAGCAATTCCAGTTGACTCACAAGAGCAGATTTTTATAGCACACCCATTTGATTTATACAAAAGCGGATGTTGGCATGATTATCAGAAGTTTTTGTTTGAAAAACAGATAAGACAGCCCTTCAAGCAGGTATTTCGAGAACTGTATGTGAAATTGGATGATGAGTTGGATCAATATCATTCCATGTTGTTTTCTGGCAATCAGATACAACCGCAAAAGACAATTGGTGCCCTGAGAGGGCGGCGTTGGGTTGCAGATTATGAAGATGGTTTACAAAAAATTTACTATAAGGAAGATATTGTTGCGTACATTTATGCAATGGCAAACTGGTTTTCTCCGAGTGATGTGGAGGCGCCAACATTGGAATATGTGGTATTTTCGGAGCGCAAAACAGGCAAACAGCTTCGGATTCAAGATATTCCAGATATTATTTACAGTGAAGTAATGCGCGATGTTGACTTGGCTGTCAGTGTTGCGTATGCGGGCGGCGTTGACCCAGAAACAAGTCACTCTACCATTGAGATGCGCCAAGCAATTGTTGCGTGTAATCTCGCGCTGTTTCATACAAAAAATGTTCATATTGAGGGAAATCATGCAATTATAGAGGGAAAGCTTGGCCAGTACAGTGTGCATCTTGGAAGTGGTGTCGTGCATCAGATTGGAAATGCTATGTTGTTTGTCATTCCAGTTCATTCGCAGCAACGCACGCACATTTTTCTCCCATTTGTGGATGACGACCCCAAAACTGCCGAAATAATGTCGAAGATTTTGTTATTTGCGGAAGACACAAAGATTAAGGACCCGAAAATCTTGCAACAAATTCAATGATAAAGGATAGGATAGTGCTAGCAGAGTGATATTTTTTGAAGCATAGAGAAATTAGATTGACATCTGTTTTGATATCGACTATCATAGTCCGTAGATTTTGTCTCTTAGAATTAAGTAGAGAGTTTTTGATTGCGAAAAGGAGTATGGTTATGATATTTGAAACACATGCCCATTTTGATGATGCAGCATATGATGCAGATAGAGATACGCTTCTTGCCGCTATACATGAGAATGGAATTGACGTTATTGTAAATGTAGGTGCCAGTCTGACCAGCACAGTGGCAAGCATTAAGCTTGCCGAAAAATATTCTTTTGTATATGCCGCTGCAGGAGTGCATCCTAGTGAGACAGCAGAGTTGAATGAAAAGATATTTGCGGAGCTAGAAAGATTAGCTACACATAAAAAAGTAGTGGCAGTTGGAGAAATTGGATTGGATTATTATTGGGATGAGCCATCACATGAGATTCAGAAATTGTGGTTTAAACGTCAGTTAGAACTTGCAAAAACAATTCAGAAACCAGTGATTATTCACTCAAGGGATGCAGCGAAAGAGACTTATGATATTTTGGCTGCACATAATGGTGGAGAAAATGGCGGGGTGATTCATTGCTTTTCCTACAGCGTAGAGATGGCAAAGGCATACATTAATCTGGGATTTTATATTGGAATTGGTGGGGTTATAACGTTCAAAAATAGTAAGAAGTTGAAAGAAGTTGTGACAACAGTCCCAATAGAACGTATTTTGCTAGAAACAGACAGTCCATATCTTTCGCCAGAGCCATACCGTGGCAGTAGAAATTCCTCACAGAATTTGCCATATATTGCGCAGAAAATTGCAGAGATAAAAGGAATGTCTTACGATGAAGTAGTGTCTGTGACGGCAGAGAATGCAAGACGAATGTATCATATCTAAGAAAGGAAAAAATACTATGGCAACGCTAGGAAGTCCAACAAATACCATTGCAATATTGCAAAAGTACCATTTTTACTTGCAAAAAAAATATGGACAAAATTTTTTGATTGACGCAAATATCCTTGAAAAAATTGTTGATGCCGCAGGCGTAAACGCTGATGACTGTGTGCTTGAAATTGGTCCGGGAATTGGCACTATGACACAGTATCTTTGCGAGCGTGCAAGGGAAGTTGTTGCAGTAGAGATTGACCAGAAGTTGATACCAATTCTTGAACAAGAAACTTTGGCCCCCTACCATAACATTACAATAATTAATGAGGACATTTTGAAGGTGGATATCAATGCAATTGTGCAGGAAAAAAATAATAATAAACCAATAAAGATTGTTGCAAATCTTCCTTATTATATTACAACACCAATTATTATGACGCTTTTTGAGAGTCATGTGCCGCTTGACAGTATCACAATCATGGTGCAGAAAGAAGTTGCGGAGCGTATGCAGGCAGGACCAGGGACAAAGGATTATGGTGCGCTTTCCTTGGCGGTTTGTTACTATGCGAAACCAGAAATAATTATGACTGTTCCAGCAGGTTGCTTTATGCCGCGTCCCAATGTTGACAGCGCTGTCATAAAATTGACATCTTATAACAAACCGCAAATAACTGTGTCCAATGAAAAACTGATGTTTGACATTATTCATGCGTCGTTTAATCAGCGCAGAAAAACGCTTGTCAACGGACTTCGCAATGCCGCTGGATTAAATATTACAAGAGAGAGCGTCTTGGCTGCGCTGAAAGAGATGGGATTGCCGCCCACAATTCGCGGGGAGGCATTAACATTAGAACAGTTTGCTACATTAACGCAATTGCTTTATTCTTGATTGTCCTGTTCTGCAAGCTGTGAAGTACAATGTGGACATCTAGTCGCTTCAATTGCAATTTCCGACTTGCAGAACGGACATTTTTTGGTGGTGGGAGATTTGGGTGGTTCTGTTTTCTGAATGCGGGACATTGCTGTATTCATAATTTTTACCATCAAGAATACAATTAGAGCCATAATTAGAAAATTGACAACAGCAGTGATAAATTTTCCGTAATACAATGTGACATCACCTGTGATATTCCAAGCAAGTTGGTCAAAATTCATTCCGCCAAACAAACCAAGGATTGGATTGATTACATCGTTTACTAGCGAGGAAACGATACTTGTAAAAGCACCGCCAATAATAATTCCGACGGCCATATCCATCACATTTCCCTTGCTGATAAACTTCCGAAATTCCTCTAAAAATCGTTTCATTTTTTTAACTCCTTTTTTATTTTTTCTTCAAAAATGCTATTGGCGTTCTTGTTGCAGCGCGCAAGTTAGCACGATTGATAGATTAATAAAACTAATTTATACATCTGCAATAAAAGTATTTCTAATTATAACATACTGGTCTATATTGTGGCAAGACATAGGGAAAACAGAAGCGTATTCAATAAGACAATGCGCGATACATAGTTCTGTGCTAACAACTGAAAAATTCTGTTCAATTTTTATATGTTTTTAAAGAACACTACTTTTTCTTATAATTTAATCATTACTCATATTGACAGATTTCGATATGTTTTCTATAATATCAATCAGAGAGTGATAGAAAGGAGATTATAATGACAGAGAACGAAAAAGAAGCAAGAATTTTCAAAGCTTTTTGTGACCCCAATAGATTGACGATTTTACGTCTTCTTCAAAGTGGCGAAAAATGTGCTTGTAAACTTGTTGAGGAACTTCATATTGGTCAACCTACCTTATCACATCACATGAAAATATTATGTGACGCAGAAATTGTTATAGGACGAAAGCAAGGCAAATGGATGTATTATTCTTTTAACCCGAAAGGTATTGAAAAAGCGCATAGATTGCTAAAAGAAATTACAACTATAACGGATAATGCTTCCTCAAATTACTGTAACAGTTAAGTCGCCTCAAAAATACTTAGGCGACTTATATATAAGTCAATATATTGAAAGATATAAATATATAAATATAATAGAGGATATTATGAACATGTTTAGAATTGTTTGGGATTTTATTCAAAATCAAATATTGGGTATGAAATGGCTTAATCACACAATTGGTAAAATACTGTTCTCCTTTGGACTTGATATTGAGAGTAAAACGGGTGCAAGTATTCAATTTTTTATTTATGATACAATCAAAATTACGGTTTTGCTTTGTGTTTTGATTTATTTTATATCATATATTCAAAGTTATTTTCCACCGGAAAGAAGTAGAAGGATATTAGGACGTTTTCATGGAATAGGCGCAAACTGTATTGCTGCTTTGTTAGGAACAGTAACTCCTTTTTGTTCCTGTTCTTCTATTCCACTTTTTATTGGTTTTACAAGTGCTGGACTACCACTTGGCGTAACATTTTCATTTTTAATTTCCTCACCTATGGTAGACCTTGGTTCACTTATTCTGTTAATGAGCATTTTCGGATCTAAAATAGCGGTTCTCTATGTTATTGTTGGTTTG
The DNA here is from genome assembly GCA_011959805.1 of Lachnospiraceae bacterium. Lineage (GTDB taxonomy): Bacteria > Bacillota > Clostridia > Lachnospirales > Lachnospiraceae > COE1. Next base: position 4,464 of record BLMC01000155.1, read on the forward strand.
ATTATCGCCGTTGTCGGAGGAACAATCATTGAAAAGTTACATATGGAAAATCATGTTGAGCAGTATATCAAAACGGCTGGAAATGTTGATATTGATTCACCTGAATTGACAAAAAAAGATAGGCTTTTATACGCATGGGAGCAAGTTGTTGCAACATTTAGAAAAGTGTTTCCTTATATTCTGCTTGGTGTTGGAATTGGGTCTTTTATCCATAATTGGATACCTGAAACATGGATAGAAAATGTATTAGGAGGTAATAACCCGTTTTCTGTTACTCTTGCAACATTGGTTGGTGTTCCAATGTATGCGGATATTTTCGGTATGATACCTGTTGCGGAGGCTCTTTATTCAAAGGGTGCTCAGCTTGGTGCCATTTTAGCTTTTATGATGGCTGTTACAACATTATCTCTACCATCTCTTATAATGCTTCGCAAGGCAGTGAAACCAAAACTTCTAGCTTTGTTTATTGGTATTTGCACGATGGGAATTATTATTGTTGGATATCTATTTAATGTGTTTGATCACCTGTTTGTTTAGGAAACAAGAAAATAATCAGATTTTAATTTAAGAAGGAGAATTATTATGGCACTTTTTCATTTGACAAAGAAAAAAGATACTTGTTGTTGTGGGGGTGACTATAATGCTGAAAATATGGCAAAAGCAGAATTAGTCAAAAAAGAAGGAGCAAGTGTAAAAATTTTAGGCAGCGGGTGTGCAAAATGTAATCAACTTGAAGCGGCTACAAGAGCAGCTTTACAACAACTTGGCATAGATACAGAGATTGACCATATTACAGATTTTACACAAATTGCCGCATATGGTGTTATGAGTACCCCGGCTCTTGTAGTTGACGGAAAAGTTATAGCGTATGGAAAAGTTTTGAAAACAAATGAAATTATAAAACTTTTACAAAAGAATAAGATAGTATTGTAGAATTCTGATTAGCGATTGGATTGATGCAAAGAATTTACTACGGAATTTTGCAAAGTGCTTTGTTAAAGAAGTGGTTGATTGGTAGGTTAATTGATATTACAATAACTAAAAAATGGGAACAAATTAAGCTTTCATAGGGCAAAATATAAAAAGTTACATGGCATAAAGATTGTTACCACAGTCTTTCAAACAGCGCCAAAATATGATAAAATGTGAAAAGACAATATGATATTTATGTTTTCGTTGCAGTGGTTGATGGAAAGGATCGGGGTACATAAAAATGTATGAAAAAAGTAGTTCAAATTATGATAAAGTGGCTCAGTCATAAAAATGAATTGGGAAAGAAACCAGCAAAGATTAAAGTGGCAGGAACCTTTTCAATAGGATGATAATGATTATATAATTCTCAAATTTAAGCCAGATGTATTGGCAAAATGGCAAGTTGGTGTCGTTGGATTTGACCAAGAAGGCAGGGAATGTGGATACACATTTAGCGAGTTTGAGGAGTATGATGAGACCACGGCAAAGGACAACTGCATTGCAATGATTGAGTATTAATAGTACAAGAGTATATTATTTATTCTATATGGCAGGTAGTCTATGAGATTGCAAGCTATATTTACAACTTTCTCATATATCATGATGTTGGGGTCAAAAGGTATTTTGCCCCCTATGATACCACGGATTGCTCCG
>BLMC01000156.1 GCA_011959805.1 Lachnospiraceae bacterium
GATTGCGGGAGCATGAAATGCGGAGCAATCCGTGGTATCATAGGGGGCAAAATACCCTTTGACCCCAACATCTTAACTTAAATCAAGAGAAAAACGCCTGTCTTTGGCGTTTTTCGGCGTGAAACTTAGCACTTCTCCAAGAAACAACCTATCACAGTCTCCCTTAATACACACAATATCCCACCTCAGATAATACATTTTGTGCCTGCGCAAAATCCTCTTTTTTTGTAAAAATATAATCTGTATTGTATGTGGAGACTACAAAGATTCCAATCCTGTTTTCTGCAAGCAAAGACGAAATTGTAGAGAGTATTCCAATCAGTGAAAAATCCAGAACACCTTGTATCCGAAATGCTTTCCAGCCATGCTCACACTTTAATGCGTTATCTGGCACTTCCTCCGTAATACAAACAAGTGATTTCTCCTCGTCCGTTTTCCCAATAAAACAAAATTCGCTTTCCCAATGAACTTGTGTATAGTCAGGTACTTTGCACACTGTAAATTCATAATCAATTGTTTTTAGTTCCAAAATTTTTCTCCCTAATTCATTGTCATTTTAATCCCCATACCACCTTTTGGCGGCTCAAATAGATATGAAAAACGCTATCTTTCGCGTTTTTCTGTGTGAAATTTTAATTTCACACTATCCCTTACAAACATCAATCCAACCTATATGTCCTGAATATTGTTCCAACTCTGCTATTGTCAGTTCAATAGCACTATTGGAGCTACCACAAGCAGGAAATACCGTCTCAAAGCGTTTTAATGATACATCAAGATATACTTCTATCCCTTCATTTACCGCAAACGGGCACACGCCACCCACAGCATGGCCAACCAATGTTTCTACCTCCTGCGGCGAGAGCATTTTTGCCTTTGTTCCAAATTGCGCTTTGTATTTTGCATTGTCAATTTTAGTGTCGCCGGCTGTCACTACCAACACGGCATGTCCATCTACCATAAATGAGAGCGTTTTTGCAATGCGTTGTGGTTCACAGTGCAACGCCGCCGCTGCTAGCTCAACGGTGGCGCTGGACACCGCAAATTCCTGGATTTTATTGTCCATGTTATATTGTTTGAAATATGTTTTTACTCTATCAATCGCCATTGATCTACTCCTTAATTATTTGATTAATCTCTTAGCATATTTCCTATATCTTCTTTTTACAGATTTTCTGTCATGCGCACATTCGTTTATCCGCCAAGTCTATATTTTGTCTACTTTTTTATCTTTAATATCACTTTACAACCTTTTTCGTGGATAAATAGCCCAATCCTTAAAGATATCATTTTTTGATTCAAAATTTACTATAGGATATAATATTTAACCCTGAAAAAATAAAATTTACCACCAAATATTATTTGTCACTCTGGGATTAAACCTCCAAACCCTAAAAAATGAATGTACTTTTTGAAATTCTTTCAAAATCCTTCTTTATCACAGCCAAATATTTTAATTTCCAGCACTCTCATACACAGAAATGCCCTTTTGAAATATCTTGTACGCGACAATCCAAATCACTGTTGCCACCAAACACTCAGCTCCAATCGTCTTCCAAAGATTCGCATCAATTAAGAAAAATGTAGATGGAATATATGCCACAAACGCAAATGGCAAAATCGTCATTAAAACTGCTTGAATTGGTTTGGCATAAATTTCAGTTGGATATTTTGCAAAGTCAGCTACTTCATATGCAGTTGTCATAATTGCGGAACTATCTTTTAGCCAAAACGCAATAGACGCCAAAATTAATTTGACAGAAGTATAAATAATTGTACCAGCAGTTACAGAGACAATAAAAAATACAATTTTTACTGGCGTCACTTGCACTGTGCCATTAACTATGGCACGCCCCACTAGGACCAATCCGACCAAAATCTCTCCCAGCGCATCAAATTGAACCTTTTCGCAGACAATCTGAAAAAATATATTCATTGGGCGCAAAATGTATTTGTCAAAAGTTCCTTTAATTACCATCTGCCAACCAACCATCCATATATTGTCTGTCAGCAAATGGTCAACTCCTCTTGGAAGTTGCGCAAAACCATAAATAAAAAGCATCTGTTCTAAAGACCACTCCTGCATAGAGGGAATCTGTTCAAAAACAAGATACAAAAATGCAAGCCCTGCTGCTTGGGAAATTAAAAATCCACTCAGTCCGATAAAAAAATCGACCTTGGATTGCATGGTTGTCTTTATATACTGTATTACAAAAATACGATATAGACTCAGATATCTCGATATTTTTCTCATTATCTGTCAACCTCCCAAAATCACAATTCTTTTTTCAATCTTTTTCCACAAAAAGCTTCCAAGCAAAAAGAGTACCACAACCCACAAAGCCTGTTTTCCAAGCTGTTCTAACACTTGTACACCAGAATATTTTCCTAGATAAATCATAACGGGCACATAGGTCATCGCTGTAAATGGAAGAAACGAGAAAATCTTCTGCAATACAACTGGAAAGAAGGAAATAGGAATTAACCTTCCTGTCAGAAAATTTAACGAGGCATTTTTAATAATATTCATTCCAAAAATATAGGTAGTTACAAACGCCAACATTCCAAAACAATAATCAAAGAAAATGTAAATAAAAAAGCTTAACAATATGCTAACAAGTGTTGCCGTCATTGTAATCGGATTGGTCATGAGCATTCCCAACTTAGAAACCTTGTAAATTTCCAAACCAATCCAAATAAACAAGGTTGGAACAACCGCCCTGTAAATCATCACTCCCAGCGATTTGAATACCAAACGTGTCCGATAATCAATTGGCTTTGTAAGGCTCATCGCAACATTTCCATCTGTCACATCATATCCAATTTCAGAGGAGATTCCTACCATCACCATATCTGCAATTGTATAGGACATAAAGACATACAATATCATTTCACTTCTGGTAAAACCACCAAGCTGCTGCGTTGAAGCGCTCGCGTAAATTGCCATCCAGAGATAATAATAGATAAACATACCTAGAAATTTGCGTAGAATAAATAGATAAAACCTGCCCTTGTAAACAAAATTGGATTTAATCTGATTGGCAGCAAAGGGCCAATAAATTCGGAAATATTTTTTCATATTGCTTTACCCTCACTGCCCTGATAAATTCTTTTCACAATGTCTGTAAGTTCCGTTTCCTTAATTTGAACATCCTTCACTTCTACAATTCCCATTATTTTTGCAATCATCTCTGCCACAGTACACTCTTTTTTATGAAAACGCACCTGAATGCCATTTTCTTGCTTGTGAAATGCAAACTGTCCACTAAGCTTTTCCAGCATGTCTGCCTGACGCGCATCGGGAGTCTGTTTCCACTCAAATACAATACTGCAATTGTCACCGTAATCTTGCATAAGCTGATTCAGCGTAGAATCATAAATCTTTTTTCCAGCATCTATAATAATAATACGCTGACACAATTCCTCAATATCATTTAAGTCATGTGTGGTCAGAATAACTGTCGTGTTATATTTCTGATTAATTTCGCGAATCGCCTGACGAATTTTGTCCTTCACAACAACATCCAGTCCGATTGTCGGTTCATCAAGATACAGCACTTTTGGATTATGTAACAGCGCTGCTGCCAAATCTGCGCGCATTCGCTGTCCAAGGGATAGGGTGCGCACTGTACTATGCATAAATTCTTCCAAATTCAAGACATCATTCAAAAACGTCATCCGTTCTTCAAAATCCGCTTTGTTTACCTCATAAATTTCTTTTAAGACAGTATATGTTTCTCCCAACGGTAAGTCCCACCAAAGTTGTGTTCGCTGTCCAAACACAACACCAATATTTTTTGCATTCTTTTTTCGCTCTTTGTATGGTTCCAATCCATTTACTACACAAGTTCCAGAGGTCGGTGTAAGGATTCCTGACATCATCTTGATTGTAGTAGACTTTCCCGCGCCATTGCTTCCAATATATCCAACCATCTCCCCTTTTTGAATCGCAAAGGAAATATCATCCACTGCTGTCTTGGTTATTGTTTCTTTTGAAAAAAGACCCTTAACCGCGCCTTTAAAGCCCGGATAATGTTTCGCTGTGACAAACTCTTTCCGGACATTATTTAGCTCAATTAGATTTTCACTCATTTTGGTGTTCTCCTATTCCCTATTTAATGTGTTCTTTATATTTTGTATATACAATTTGTTTTAAACATCTATTCTATTTGTAATACTACCTGTACACGACATAGGTGTTTTGAAAACAATAGAAATATATTATAATCTTCTTTCTATTTTTTCAGTATAGCACAACTGTTCTGTAATTTCAATAAATTGCATCTTTTATCAAAGCTAAATTAAATTGTAACCATAATAAACGATTGTAATAATATTACATTTAATGCACACAAAATGCCACAAAATTGGCATTTGGGTGTTGGCTCCCACACCATGCACCGCTTTAGCGGCTTATTTCCTTTGCGCGGGTCTGTGCATAAAAAGTAATATACTCAAACTTCGCACATAAATTTTAGCTATGCACCTTGAAAATTCAATATCTGGCATTTATTAAGTTGTCGAAAATATACCTAAGCTGCTTTCAATTTTAACTTCAATACGGTTGGAATTGCATTCATAAAAGCATCTACAAGTTCATCTAATTTCTCCTCAGATAATTCCAATTCATCAACAAGTATGTTTCGGAACATCTGGAGCAGCATTTGAAATGCCTGTATCCATGTGATATCAGACATTTCATCGGTAAAGTATAAAAAGATTTCGCCAAGAGAACGGGCATCATTTGCTTCACGACTTTCTAGTGACAGCATCATATACCGGGTAAAGACAACTGCCGTGTGTGCAGTCATTGCATCGTAGGATAATGAATTACATTCCTTACTTAGCTTCAGGTAGCTTTTGCAGACCTTGAAAAATACCTCTGTATCCCAGCGTTTTCCATAAATGCGTATGATTTCTTCCTCACTCAGGGAAGTATCTGTTGAAATCAGGCAGAGATATTCCTTTCTCTTGTTACGGTTTCTCACATACACTACTTTTGCAGGAATGATTTTTTCATCCTTTACAACTTCAACCATGACAGAAAGCAGGTATCTTGATCTGCCTCTTCTCTTTTTGTTTTTGCTGTAGATGGAAATCAGTGACATATCTTCGCTGTTATAACGGAAGAACATTTTAGGTGTTTTCTTTATCATTCCTATTACGTCATAGCCGATTTCTTTTACGGAATGAAGGGTACTCGGTGATGAAAACCAGCTGTCGAAAAGTACGTATTTTGCGGGAATTGCTGCAGTCTTGGCAGCTTTCAGAAGTTCCAGCATTGCAGTCGTACCTTTTTCCATGGAAAGCTGTCGGCGTTTATAGCCGGCAGTTCTCTTATCCACGATACCAGCTTCATTGATACGGTTCTTCTTGTTTTCAGAGGACAGCAAAATGCTGTTTACAGGCAGAAAAGTGCATCCGTCCGACCATCCCAGTGTCAGCATGCGGAATCCAAACTTGTAAGCATGTTTTGCATGGTCATATGCTTTTGCAAGAAGTTCTACCTTTTTTGAACGGTTACGTTCAAACATGGAATCATCTATGGTCAATACATTGACACGTTCTTCAGAATCCAAGGGTATGATTGCTTCCTTGATGATGCGTGTGGCAAGAATTGTTGTAAAACGAATCCAGTTAATCTGCAGCATTTTCATAAACCGATATGCAGTATCTTTTGCAAATGATGGCGTATTTTTGCCTGTAATAAAGCACATATACATACTTTTGTTAGAAAATATCAGCAGAAAGAGGTACTGAAAGATTTCAATTACGGGAATCCCCTTTTGCTTATAAGCATTAGAAGCTTTCAAAGCAAAAGAGACATGAAATCGAGTAAAAAATCTTTTGATAGATTCGGAAATCTGCTTATCATTCTGGTCTTCTTGTGTTATACTTTTGTTCATAGCATGAGCCTCCGGTTTGTAATTGTTTTTCGTCAACTCAATTATACCAAAACCATTGGTTTCATGCTATTTTTATGTCAGTTATTATTGAATTTTCAAGGTGCATAGGCACTTATTCAAGTGCGAAGTTTGAGTTATGA
>BLMC01000157.1 GCA_011959805.1 Lachnospiraceae bacterium
TGACCTTTTGACCCTGGTATCATATCATAAAATTATTAAAATCTTTGAAAATACTACTTTTCTGATTCAAAGGGTGCAAATTTTGCTATAGAATACAATATTTTACACTAAAAAAGTAAAAATTTACCATAAAAATATTATTTGTCACTTTAGGATTAAATCCCCGAATTTAAAAAAATTAGTAGGACTAATTAAGATTCCTTTGTTCTGGGTGTCTTGACCAACCAAATGATTAAAAAGTTGTAGAGTAATATTATAATAAATTATTATTAATGGAAATGTATATTTAATTCAAATCGATGAGGGGGATATAATGATGATAAAGCTAGGGTATGCAGAAACAGATATAACACCCAAGATTCCAATGCAGTTGATTGGGTTTAATAGAACGGATAATATGTCCAGAGGGGTATTGAAACCGTTATTTGCACAAGTGTCAATATGGGAAAGTGGAAATCGCCATTGCTTGATTACAATTGACAGTATCGGATTTAAGAAGGAATTGGCTGATATATTGCGGATTAAAGTGAGCAATATTTTGGAAGTTACACGTGATAAAGTAATGTTGTGCTTTTCACATTGTCATTCTGCGCCAAATGTGGATGCTTCAAAAGAATATTTTGAAATGGTATGCAGTAATATTTTAATGGCGGTACATAGTGCGGAGAATGATATGCATCCGGTTTTAGTAGGGTGGGACAATGTAGAAGTAGATATTGGTGTTAATCGGCGACAGGATAATATAAATTTGGATAAAAGAGCCGGCATATTGAAAGTATGTGGTTTAGACAAAGAAGAAAGAAAATTGCTTTTGATTCGAGTAACAGCTCATTGCAATGTACTCAAACGCGACAATTATTTGATTTCACCGGATTATTTTGGAAGTATAAGGGAGTTGTTGCAGGAGAAATATGGTTGTCCGATTATGGTGATACAAGGTTCGGCCGGAAATATAGCACCTAAGTATTTCAATTCTGCAGAAACGCCAATCGATGCAAGTGGAGCGCAATATAGTAGATCGAGTACAGCTTTAGAAGATATGGCAGCTGTTGTTTGGGAAAAATTGTCGCAAAGGATAGCGTTGATTGAAGTGGCAGATACGTTAACGATTGATATGTATTCAAGAGAAATGTGTTTGTATGCTGATGTACCATCTTTTACGATGGCGGAAAAAATTGTAGAAGAAGCAAAGAATTATTGTGGAATAGACGGCAAGGCATGGTTAGAGGAAATAAAGAGACTACATAATGCAGGGGTGAATCGGCAAGAGGAAACGATAGAAGTTCAATATTTTGCAATCGGAAAATGGTGTATTTGTGGAGTTCCATATGAGTTAATGGTTGAGTTTGCTCTTGAGTCAATGGAGAAGTTAAATAATCCGCTTTTTTATGTAAATGGATATACAAATGGATGTTTGTCCTATTTTCCCACAGAAGAAGAATACGATAAAGGTGGCTATGAAGTTTATTGGTCTCTATTGATATATTACAAATATTACAATAGAGTTTTTCCTTTTGAAAGAGACTCGGCAAGTAAACTGATTGAATTTATTCTCGAGAATGCACCGATAACGGAGTGATATTTTCCCTATATATTTGAAATATGGATTATTAATTTTATAGGATTTATGATAGCAAGAGCGTGGCAACATTTTGGCAACAGAAAGTCAGCAAGCCAGAGTAAATAATGTAAATAAAGTAAAAAGGCGTATATTTGCATTAAACTTAAACAAAAATAGCTAAGAGCGACAAGGAACATGCCGAGTATTGGAAGGACCATTTTCTGGCAGAACTGGAAGGCGTGGCATGACAGAAGAATACGAAAATTTAAGTAAAAAAGAGCGCAAAGAAAAGTGGGACACGGCGGGAAAACAGGATGCAGTGTGAAGTGGCTCTATTTTGCTAAAAAATGCAGATATTGATTTTGATGCGCTTTGCAATACAGTGATTACAGTTTTTCATGGCGCAAAAGACAACTACAAATATGGAGATGGTACTTTGGTGTTCGACATAGAAAGTAATATGATTACAGTCTCACTCGTCGATGCGCCGATTCCAAACGGAGAGGCGGAGTTTTATCATGAGTGGACCGAGAAATTACGAACCAGCAAAATGCCAATTCCGCTGTGGATTTATTTGGGATTAATACAGGACGAGAATGGAACGAGTGGATATACATATGGACTAACAGCATTTGGCAGACCAGAAATTGAACTGATTAATAGCAGTCATACCTTACAAGAAATTTATGATTTCCTTTTTAGTGTTTGTGAGTGGTTGCTAACAGAAGATATGTATTTTCGTGATGGCGAGACTCTTAGCTTTACTTCAGAAGAACGCTTGACAATGACAAAATCAAAAGTAGTCTATGTCTATGGGGACAGCTTTAAAATAAATTTTTAGAGAGAAAAATCGTGTTTTTGCCAGCGGCAATTATGACAGTATCTATATTAATAAAAATTATTCTGGTGTGTAGGACGCAGATATACAAGTGAGAAAGTTGACTATTGAAAAGTGTATTTCTAAGACAAAAAATCAAATTCTGTAACATCATAATATTTCCCGTAATTATAAAATAGGTTTTGCACGAATTTGTCGAACGATTCTCCTTCAAAATGTCTTGTGGGAACACGTGGAAATGATTATACTAAAAATCACAGTGAGCGTTTTACGGAGATTCAATCAAAGGGGGAGATATCATAATGTCAAAGGAAACTACTACGATGTTACTGACACTTGTCTTTATGGCAATCGGTATCTTATTTCAGGTAGCGATTGGCGTAATATACCAAAGAATGATACAGCAGGCAGATACACTTTCTGGGGTGGACAATAAGTTGCTCAATCAATGCAAGGAACGATTTATTAATTGCTACAAGCTAAATGGCGGTGTGGCGAACATATCAGTGTTTGTAGATAAGTACATCAATCGGATTCGTATCTTGGGAATGAGCATTAATTTTATGAAACATCTTTCGGGACAGTTAATGTTAGCGGGGGTATTTATTGCGGGTTTTGGTGTGTTTAGCGGTATTATAGAAGGACGACGATTTGTAGACTTGCTTCCATTTTATATTATCAGTCTTTTTGGCATTTATCTGTATTTGAGCGCGATGTCGATTGTGGACATGCCAGGACGCAGGCAGATGTTAAAGACAAATCTGACGGATTATCTCGAAAATACAGTCGCACAACGGTTGGAGCATGGTATTGTGGAGAAAGAAAAACTTTTGTGGGAACTGGCGCAGGAAAAAAATGCCAAGGCAGAGCGGCGTGCAAAATCTGAAATTCGAGCTGCGGAGGAAACATCAAAACAAGAAGAAAGTGACATAGTGCCAGAATCAGAAGACCTCTTGGGAAAAAAAGCACCGCTTTTTTCACAGGAGGAGGCACATGAATTGGAGGAACTACTGCGCACGATTATTGGAAATCGGGTTTAACACCTTTTGAAAATTCAGAAAACTTTTGTCTTACAATTGATTTATTTGGAATATTTTGCTAAAATAAAATGCATAGAACGACGATACAATATTTTTGTAAAGGAGAAAAAGCAGATGAGTAAGGTAACATTTGATTATTCAAAGGCAGCGCAGTTTATCAGTGATCATGAGGTTGAGTATATGAAAAAACTCACACTGGACGCAAAGGAGCTTCTTGTCAGCAAGACCGGCGCAGGGAATGATTTTTTAGGCTGGATTGATCTGCCAATGGATTATGATAAGGAAGAGTTTGCTAGAATCAAAGAGGCGGCAAAGAGGATTCAAAGTGACAGTGAGGTATTGCTGGTAATTGGTATTGGCGGTTCCTATCTCGGAGCACGCGCGGCAATTGAGTTTCTGCGTCACAGCTTTTATAATATGGTGGACAAGAGCATTCGCAAGACACCAGAGATTTATTTTGTTGGCAACTCAATCAGTTCTACTTACATCAAGCATTTGATTGATGTGATTGGGGACAGAGATTTCTCTATTAATATGATTAGTAAGTCAGGCACCACAACAGAGCCAGCGATTGCGTTCCGTGTATTTAAAGAAATGATGGAAAAGAAATATGGAAAAGAGGGCGCTGCAAAGAGAATCTATGCGACGACAGACAAGGCAAAGGGGTCTTTAAAGAACCTTGCGACAGAGGAAGGATATGAGACGTTTGTTGTTCCAGATGATGTTGGAGGGCGTTTCTCAGTATTGACAGCGGTTGGCTTACTTCCAATTGCAGTAAGCGGTGCAGATATTGACAAGTTGATGGAAGGTGCTGCAAGCGGCAGAAAGCGTGCTTTGGAGCTTCCATATGAAGAAAATGATGCGATGAAATATGCTGCAGTTAGAAATATTCTGTTGAGAAAAGGCAAAGCGATTGAGATTCTCTGCAACTATGAGCCAAGCGCACACTATGTATCAGAGTGGTGGAAGCAGCTTTTTGGTGAGTCAGAGGGCAAGGACCAGAAGGGAATTTATCCGTCAAGCGTTGATTTTACAACAGATCTTCATTCCATGGGCCAGTTTATTCAGGACGGTTCTAGGGTGATGTTTGAGACAGTGTTGAATATTGAGAAGGCACGTGAAGAGATTACAATCGGCACAGAGCCTGTGGACCTTGACGGACTGAATTATCTGGCAGGTAAGACAGTGGATTTCGTAAATAAGAGTGCGATGAATGGAACAATACTTGCACACACAGATGGACAAGTTCCAAATCTGATGGTAAATATGCCAGAAATAAGTGAGTTTTATTTGGGTGAGCTGTTTTACTTCTTTGAGTTTGCATGTGGTTTAAGTGGATATTTGCTCGGTGTCAATCCGTTTAATCAGCCTGGTGTAGAGAGTTATAAGAAGAATATGTTTGCACTTCTTGGAAAGCCCGGATATGAGGCAGCAAGAGAGGAACTGTTAAAGAGATTATAAGAATTTATTAAAAAAATCCCGCAGGATTTTCTGTGGGATTTTTTATGCACACGGGCACTCAAGTGAAATTTAAGAAAATTAGAATACAAGTTATTCGGAAACGGTTTTTAATTAATAATTTTCTGCGTGTACTTCAAAATAACTTTGTGGATGATTACAAGTTGGGCAAATTTCGGGTGCCTTTGTTCCAACAACAATGTGTCCACAATTCCGGCATTCCCATACTTTGACTTCACTTTTTTCAAAAACAGTGGCGGTTTCTACGTTCTGGAGCAGTGCGCGATAGCGTTCTTCGTGGTGTTTTTCAATTGCCCCCACAAGTCGAAATTTCGCCGCAAGTTCAGGAAAACCTTCTTGTTCTGCTGTCTTAGCAAAGTCTTCATACATATCTGTCCATTCATAGTTTTCGCCATCGGCTGCGGCCGCAAGATTTTCTTTTGTATTACCAATTCCTTTTAACTCTTTAAGCCACATTTTGGCATGTTCTTTCTCATTATCCGCTGTTTTTAAAAATAGAGCGGCAATCTGCTCATAGCCTTCCTTTTTTGCAACAGAAGCGAAGTAGGTGTACTTGTTTCTTGCTTGTGATTCTCCGGCAAATGCTGCCTCCAAATTTTTTTCAGTCTGTGTTCCTGCATATTTTGTTGCTTCCATGTTTTTCCTCCTTAATTGATAAATAGCCTCTCGCAATCTGCCGTGCAATATCTGGTACAAAAAGACTCTAAATATCTATAAAAATAGAGCCTTGCAATCTACCTTGCAACATAAAGTATAGAAGACTTCGAGTGTCTATGGTTATAAGTTCATTCTATTTGCTAATCGTATGAATGTTCCATTGTTTTATGAAATATCCATATTTTTAGAATGATTCTAATTATAGTCTTTTTTTGTACTTTTGTCGAGCATATTAATCAAAATTGTATGAGGATTGAATTATTATATAACTCAAACTTCGCACTTGAATAAGTGCCTATGCACCTTGAAAATTC
>BLMC01000158.1 GCA_011959805.1 Lachnospiraceae bacterium
GGGAACGAATACTGGGAGAGGAGCATCCAGATACAGCGACAAGCTATAATAATCTGGCAGGGATATATGGTAGACAGGGGGAATATAAGAAAGCGGAGGAACTGTTTAAAAAGGCATTAGAGATAAGGGAACGAATACTGGGAGAGGAGCATCCATCTACAGCGACAAGCTATAATAATCTGGCAGGGATATATTCTAGTCAGGGGGAATATAAGAAAGCATTAAGATATTACCAAAAATCATATAATATTTTTTTACTGAGGCTTGGGCAAAATCATTCATCTACGCAAATTGTTTATGAAAACATGAAATCGGAATATACTAAATGGAATCCAGAAGGTGATTTTGGACAGTGGCTTGAGGAAAATATAAAACGATAATGTTTTTATAGTATTACTTTAAACAACTCAAATCTAATTCGTTTGAATCAGTTAGATTTGAGTTGTTTTTGTATACTTTCTCTGCTTTTTATTTTGTGACCAGAAAGTCGCATGCATGGTGCTAAGCAGGGAAAAAGTCGGAAACATTTGCAACTGTAGGCGTATCTATCGCAATCGGGTGCAAATGCTCATGTAAGGTAAAGAAGCAAGTAACCGAAAACTAGAGATAGACAGTCAGAACCTCACTATTCTGAACCAAAGGCCAAAAGACAAGCATTGTGAAAATGTGCATAACAGGGTATTCCGTGATGGATAACTCTATTCACAGTACATGGAAAAGCGAAAGAGCCGCTTTCCTTTCGTCTGTCAAACAGAGTTACCCACAACTCCATAAGACAGTCAGTTATACACGGAACCCCCTCATTCTTATATCTATCCGACATAAGAATTATGAATTTTTTCTAAACACTACTGTGGTAGTGTTGACAGCCCAATAAGAAAGGTGTAATGTATAACCATGTAGAAACTACTGCGGTCTTATGAAAAGGAGGATAAAAATGGATATTAAACTTTTCGACTCAGAATTGAAAGTAATGTGTGTGCTTTGGAGTGAGGGCGATACTACGGCAAAGCATATATCTGATGTTCTGAAAAAAGAAATTGGCTGGAACATGAATACTACCTACACACTAATAAAAAGATGTATCAAAAAAGGGGCGATTGAACGTTCCGAACCGAATTTCATGTGCCATGCCCTTATTCCCAAAGAAGAAGTACAGGAAGCAGAAACAAATGAATTGATTGACAAGATTTATGATGGTTCAGCAGACAAACTGTTTGCAGCCCTGTTAGGCAGAAAAAAACTCTCCGCTGAACAGATTCAGAAACTCAAACAGATTGTGGAAGATTTGGAATAGAGGTGAAGCAAATGAATTTACTGCAAATGAGCTTTTCGGGGGCGGCTTTCATTACTGCGGTAGCAATTATCCGTGCGGTGGCAATCAATAAACTGCCGAAAAAGACTTTTCTTGTTTTATGGGAATTGGTGATATTAAGACTGCTTATTCCTTTTTCGATTCCGTCAATGTTCAGTGTTTATACGTTGATAACTCATAGCATATCTTCTACAACATTGCCGGAAATTGGAACAGATTACAACATTCCCACTATGCAGGGACTGTTTGTTACAACACAGGGAGCAGAACAGCCGCCAGTGGATATTTCACCATCTGTTTCCATGTGGTTTATTGTATGGTGTGCAGGAATAATACTTACCGCATTGTTTTTCATAATATCTTATTTGCGTTGTCTGATTGAATTTCGGACAGCTTTACCCGTCCACAACCATTATATAGAAAAATGGCTGGCGGAACACCCATTGAAACGTCCAATTTTGGTAAGGCAATCTGATAGGATTTCCGCCCCATTAACTTATGGCATTTTCCGTCCAGTAATTTTAATGCCGAAAAAAACGGATTGGAAAAATGAAAAGCAACTGCAATATGTCCTCTCACATGAGTATGTGCATATCTATCGCTTTGATACTATAACAAAACTGATTGCGACACTTGCCCTTTGCATTCATTGGTTCAACCCTTTTGTGTGGGTGATGTATCTTCTTTTTAACCGTGATATAGAACTGGCCTGTGATGAAAGCGTTATACGGCAATTTGGAGAAAAATCAAAATCTGCCTATTCGCTAATGCTTATCAACATGGAAGCAGCAAAAAGCGGTCTATTGCCATTTTGTAACAGCTTTAGTAAAAATGCTATCGAAGAAAGGATTACAGCGATTATGAAAATTAAAAAAACCTCACTACTTGCAATTTGTATTGCTGCAATACTCATTGTTGGCGTAACTACTACTTTTGCAACTTCCGCAGCAGGAAGCAGCAGAGAAAAAAATACTATCCATGACACAGATTTTTCTGATGAAGAATTTGATAAATTGTTTGCCTTACAATTTGGCGGTTATGAAAATATGAGTGTTTCGGAATTTCAAAATAAAGTATGGGAATTAACAGACACGGAAGAATATCGTAATTTGTTGGAGAAATTCTCTCAAAATACTACACTATATGAACAAAAGGATAGCAATGAGATTGCGGCTTTTCTGTTTTACACATTAGAACCCCTCACGGCTGAAAAGTGGCAGACACGTGATTTTGGAGGAGGCATAGCAACTGATTATCCTGGTGCTTCTGATAATGCCATGTTGGAATTTGTTTTTAGCCTTACCATTCAAAATGCTGATACACTTACTGTCGGTGAGTACAATGCCGCACGTTTGGGCGTTGCGAACGGGTTACAAAATATCTTACAAGGCAAAACGAAAGAACAGTTACAGAATAATTCATTCATGCAGGAAGCAATTCATGCTGAAATCGAAAAACTGAATGAGAAATGGAATACAGATAAACTGCAAATTTCCGTGGAATATTCCTTCATGCCCCTTTCGGAGTTGGATGCCGGAAAGGGTGAACAGGAAAATATACAGCAAGGACAGGAGCGCCGGGAATATCCCAATGGCACAGAGGAAGATTACCGTTCCTTATTGGATTTGAAAACAGCCGATTACCAAAGTAAGTCAGTTGCAGATTTTAACATGGATTTACTGGAATGGGCAAATGAAAGTTATGAACGAATGGAGCGAATTAACATTGATACTGCCCAGCGGGATTTTTCCGTGAACCTGGACAGTGAAGAGCTTTCTTTTGTAGCATTAACCACATGGCTTTCCGGAGTGGAAAATGGAAAGTATGTGCAAAGTATTAACACGGGACGGAAAGAGGAAGACCCTATCTATAATCAATATCTTCCGTCAAAAACAGCGGAAGAAAATGGATACGGCGCATGGTGTGATTTGTTCTACCCATTTTCCTATCATATAGCAGACAAAAAGACGCTTACTGTTGGAGAACGTGACTATTGTATCGGCAATATGATGAGTGAGATACAAGATTTTTGGAACAGAACAGATATCGAAGAAATGTTAAGTATGACAAAAGGTGATATTGTAAGTAAGCTGAAAGAAATTGCAACAGAATACAGTAACAATAACATAACAATTATAATTCATGAAGATTCTGTAAGTTTTGAAAAAATGGACGAACGAAACAGGGCATTTGATTAACATTAACCGTTGCAACTAACAATATCAATCTGCTCTATGTGGGAGAAAGGGGGAACTTCCATGACTTGCACAGAAGCATACAAGGAGCGTATCGAATATACATTTAATGCCTTGCAGAGTAGTCATACGCTATGCCGCTATCAGCGTATGGCGTGACAGGGACAAGCGGCGGCAAAGAGAAATATCTCTTGAATATCTCACAGAAGAAAATTTTATCCATTTCGGAAAAGTAAGTGCTGGAGAGTGGGGCGGCTGTATGGCTTCCAGCGGTATCATATCGGCAAGGGCGGCTATGGCTTTCTCGACTGCTTTTTCTTTGGTGTCGTTAAACATAGGCATGACTATTTTTGCGATAAATCTTACTTCCTGTTATGTAGCCTGTCCGCCAAAGCGGAACTGGAACAGGACAGCGATAAGCCGCTGCTTGATGTTATCCTCGGTGTCTTTGTTGACGTGTCCGTTTTCAAGGGCGGCAAGCCGGATTCGCTTGCTGTAATGCCATAAAACCTCGTCCATGGCTTCTAGCTCTCCGCTGGTCGCTTTTACAATGGTTTCATACGACATAAGTTTAGGATTCCTCACGGAAAATCATCTCCATTTCTTCATGTAGCATTTGCAAGGCACTGTGTATGTGATGCCACGCCGTACTCCGGCAGCGTCCGTATAGTTCCCCGATTTCCTGCTGTGTGTAACGCCCGAAAAAGTAATGGTAAATGATTTCCCTCTTTTTTTCCGGCAAAGAGGACAGGGCTTCGGCAAGCTCCCCGTTTGTGAGGATAACCTTCTGACCGCATATTATAACTGGGTATTGCTTGTAGGAGTCTATAAAATAATTATTTGTCGTACTGAATGGGTAAAACTTTTCTTCTGTGAGGTATTCAAAAGATATTTCTTTTTGCCGTTGCTTGTCCTTGTTACGCTATGCGTTGATAGCGACATAGCATATAACAACTCTGTAAAAGGTGTTAAAGGTGTATTCAATATGCTCCTTGTATGCTTCTGTGTAAGGCATAAATTATTTCCCCTTTCTCTCACATAGAGTGAAGCTAATGAATTGACAGTTGCAATTTTAATTCAGAGGGGCAACAACATTTTAAGTTGTCGCCCCTTGATTACAAAACTAAAATCACTATCAAGTGTAGCCTTATGTTCTTGTTAATTCAGCGGATTTACCGTTTACCAATTTACCTTATACCTCAAAATTGTTTTGAGCTTATCCTCTTTTGTTCTATTAGTCAAATAGATTTCTCTATGATAATCTGTTATCCGTTGTAATCCCTTTTCCTCTGTAAATCTATCCATTTGCTCAAAAGAGAATGGTTCATTGTCATATGAGCCAATATGCAGAATTTCAACACATTTTTCGTCATGTATCGTATCAAAAATGATTTCTTGATACAGTCGGTTTGGCTTTTTAATTTTTACCTTTTCCAATGCAGTACATACCATTTCTGCTGTGATAAAGTCCGGCTGACGTATCATAATGGTATATTCCAAATTTTCTTTTATGAGTTTACCAGCAGCAGATTCCGTATCAGTGTTTTTTTGTTTCCAGATACCCTCTAAAGGATAAACCGTAAAATCATGGATTTCATTTGATAAAATGTTTTTAGTTGCAGTAGATTTATAACCCATTTTAATCGCATACGCTAATGAATAGAGAGCAGTTACCCTGTCTGAAAAATCTGTGTCGTTAGGATTTCCGTTTCCCTTAATCATAATAAAATTTTGCATAGGTATGTCTACTAAATCTGGTATGTTTTTTGCTCCGTACAGAGCTTTTTCGTGCTTTCTCCATTCAAATTTCATATTAGCACCTCCTATGAAAAACAGTGTATCAAACATAACCTGACACCTAAAGTCATGTTCCATATTTTTCTAGCATTTTCTGTAATCTTTTTTTCATTTGTTTCCGTATAGATTGCGGTTCTATTATTTCAACGCTATCAGAAAAAGACATTACATAAGAATACAAAATCTCATTGTTGGGTAAATCTACTTGGACATATAAATTTCCCTGTGAATCTTCTGTTATTTTATCTGCAAATTCATCATAAACACGAAAAGCAGCTTGCTTATCAAATTTCAACTTAATGGTAACAGTATTTTCAACTTGTACCTGCTTTTCAATTTTTGTTGGTGCAAAATCCTGTGTAAAAGTTTCAGACAGCATTTCAAGCTCTTTTATTCTCGTCAACTTAAAAAATCGGTAATCATTTCTTAAC
>BLMC01000159.1 GCA_011959805.1 Lachnospiraceae bacterium
CCTCTTGCAAGCAAGCTTGCATCGGATTTCTTGACCTTTTGACCCTGGTATCATACTATTGTTTTGTAATAATTGCTACAGCGCAAGGCATCCTCCCATTTATAACAATATAGTCAACCTTTTTGTATCCTGCATCTTGAAAAAATTTCTTGTATGAATCCAAATTAAACTGTCGTTTAAAATCTACTCCTACCCCCTCAAGCAAACGCACTGTATATTGATTAACACCTTGATGCGCATTGATATATGTCGGAATAATAATTTTACCCCCTGTTTTACACACACGCTCCAATTCCTTAACTGCAGCACAAGGTTCTTCCAACAAATGCAACACATTGCCTGCTACCACTTTATCAAATCTACTGTCTTGGCATTTTAACTGTGTCATATTCGCGCGCTTTATTGTTATATTTTCAAAATTTCGACACTTTTTTGCAGCTTGTCTTAACATTCCTTTGGAAAAATCAGTTGCAATGAACTGCCTACATTTTGGTGCGATATATCGGCTGATTGCACCAGTTCCACAAGCACATTCCAGCACAACATCTTCTTGTTCAATCTGAGCAGCTACTGTTTTTCCTAAACTCCGATAAACCTTACCATTATATACTGTTTCCACAAAATCATACAATCCTGACACTTTATCCCAAAACATGGAGTTTGTCTCCTTTTTTTCGTTTTATAATCGCGCCACTAAATTCTCCACCAGCTTCGCACAATGTGCCGCTGCTGCACGCTCAAACTCTGGATAATCCATATGTGCACTGCCATCTGCCTTATCCGAAATTGCACGCAGCACTATATAAGGAATCTTATTTAAAAATGCCGCGTGGGCAATCGCTGCTCCCTCCATCTCCGCACAAGAACCATCAAACTGCTGAATCAGTCTATCTTTTACTGCACCATCTGAAATAAACTGGTCGCCACTTACTACGCGCCCTTCATACACATTGATTTCTGGATTCACTTCACGGCAAACCGCAATTGCCTCCTCAATAAGCTTTCTGTCCGCTTTAAAGAAAGATGTCTCCATCTGCGGAATAATACCCGGCTCATATCCAAGCGCACTGACATCCATATCATGCTCACAAGCATCTGTGGAAACTACAATATCTCCAATATTGATTTCTGCGCGCAGCGAACCAGCAACACCCGTATTAATCACAGTATTTACTGCAAATAAATCTGCTAAAATCTGTACACAGATACCCGCGTTTACCTTTCCAATACCGCACTGTACTATCACAACATCTTTTCCATTTAGTATTCCTTCATGGAATTTCATGCCAGCCTTGTCCACAACATTTTTAAGTTCTAATTTTGATTTTAACGCTGCAACTTCCAACTCCATTGCACCAATAATTCCTATTTTATTCATTGTTATATGTTCCTCCAAAATCTATTTTCTGTTATCCTTGTTTTCTAATGCGTTGCATAATAGATACAATTTTAAATTCCAATGCTTTATTCCAAACTTCTTTCAAAAAAACTACACTCCTCGTCATTGCACATACGTGCTTCCTCTAATCGCAGATTAAGATGAAATACATGTCCCATATAATTATCGCCCTCTTTGCCATACAACTTATACACACATGAAATCCCTTTTTGCTTAAGCAGCTCATACATAGGCTTTGCATCTTCTTTCAAAAAATCATATTCAGAAGTCATAAGATATGTCGGCGGAAAATCTTTGTTTATATATTTTATCACATTAATTTGTTCAAGCGTTCGTTCTTTATCCTCAGATAATGCCTTTTCTATATATATGAAAAATGGGTCTTCTTCTCCTTTTTCTATAAAGCTTTTCATGTCATAACATCCGCAGTTAAGCGCTACTGCCTTCACTGTAATTTTGTCAAATGGCACTTGCATTGCAAATAGTTTGCGATAATCATCACTGCACAAAAGTGTCAAATACTGACTTGCAAGCTGTGCGCCGGCAGAATCACCTGCAACACAGATTTTGTCAAGGTCAATACTATATGTATCCGCATTTTCTGCCACCCATGTAAATACAGTATTGATGTCTTCTAATGCTGCTGGAAATGGGTTTTCTGGCGACAGACGATAAGAGAAATTCACAACGGTAAAACCTCTTTGCGCCAAATCCATGCAATAATATTGATAAATATCTTTGTCCCCATAAGTCCAACCGCCACCATGAATATCGATAATAGTCTTCTGTGGTGCGGTAACATCTTTCTTATGATAAATATCAAGAAGATTGTACTTACCATATTTTCCATAGGAAATATTATCATATCGCCTAATGTTGTCTGGCGTTTTCAATCCTGTGTCCCTTTTGGTATCATTTTCTTTACAGTCCTTTCTAAATTTCTCAGCATCAAATCTCATATTGTTATCCCTTTCCTTTTTCTATTTTAAATACTCTAATCTCTCACCTGCTTAAATTGATTCAGTTTTTCGCATTTTGTTTGCCTTTTACATATTTTAGTATAACAAGCATTTTTTCGGTTTGCAATGTGATTTTCCTATTTGAATTACTTTTATAGTAATCGCTAAATCATATAATAAGTTTACTTATTTTGCAAAAAGTTGTATATGAGTATTTTGCCCACTTTCAATCATATACATTGATGGAAGAAAAAACAAACTTTTCTTAAATCGAGTAGAGAAGATTTATCTTGCCCTACTCGCGTGCCGGGCACCCGTCAGCTTCTGCTGACAAATTTCATCACTGGGGTGCCCGTGTGCATAAATAATGGCGCATAAATTTCTTTTAAATTTATGCGCCAAAATATTAGCTTATCTTCTCCACCACCATAAAAAGCCCTTGGACTTAATTGTAAACTTTATTGTTTTTGTACCGCCATAATTTCCCCTGCCCTTTATAGTAATGGAAGCTTTTCCTTTTTTAATATTGTTTGTACAACTTACTATCTCAAACTCTGATTCTGCAAGTTTTGTGCCACCAACTGTAACAGTAATATCTGACTTTGTTGGAATAATTGCTTTGCCTGTGTAGGTCTGCGCTGGTATGGATATTTTAGCATTCTTTATATCTGATTTTATAATCCGATATACACCTGTAGCAGTTCCTTCATAATTTCCACCTGCTTTGGCTATTACTGATACTTGTATCTTCGTATCCGCCGGAATAATATCCGTTTTCTCTACATTGTCTCCCGCCTTTTTCGTTACTCCGTTTTCTAATTTCACAGCATCCACAAATGTATAAACAATACGATTCTTATCATAATCTTTACCTGCACTTAACGCTTTTCCGTTAATATCTGTTATCTTTATACTTGTAGCAAATATATTGGCACGGTTCTTATATGCCTTGTCATTTGCTGTCAGTATGAGGTTTGATAAATTCTGTGAAGTTATAGAAAATGTAATCGGTAATGTTCCTGTAAAGTTGCCTTTCCCTTTTACAATAATCATAGGCGCTGTAGCTGAATTTCCTCCTGTATTAACTGCCTTATTATTTTTGTAGCTTAAACTATAATCTTTTCCTTTTTCCAGTTTTGTTCCGTCAAAATAGATAACGGGGTCTGGGCAACTTCCATTTTTAGCATAAGCAACAGATAAATCGTTACTATATCGAATCTTTTTATTTGTATCTGTCTGCAAATTATATGCGTTGATTTTGAACGTTTTCTTTAATGTACCTGAATATCCATTTATCCCTGTAAGAACTAGCGTTGCATTTCCAGCTTTCTTATTGTTCTGATACTTTACTGTATAATCTTGACCTTCTTTTAGAGTTCTCTGATTCCCATTTACAATAATTACAAGATAAAAATTCTTGGTAATTTCACTTCCATTAAAAGTACTTGGTGTATTCAATCCAACCACTGTTCCTTTACTAATTGATGCACCAATTATCTTGAATGAAACCGCCTTCTGTCCGCTATAATCACCTTTTCCTTTTATGATAACAGTTGCTGTTCCTATCTTGGTATTATCTCGATATGAAAGCTCATAGTCTTTTCCCTCTTTTAAAGTTGTCTTTCCATATTTGACTTGAATCGTCGGTGTCAGAGCTTTTCCAGTATACTGCTGACTGCTAATTTTTGATGTTTTCGCTTTGGTAATCAAATTACTGTCTGTGATTGTAAAATTTATCGTTCTCTCACCAGTATAATTTCCCTTACCAGATATTTTTATAGAATAAGTTCCTTTTTCTTTGTACGCACCTGCAAAGGTATCAGGATATGTCACAGCGAAATCTTTCTTGCTTGAAAGACGTTTTCCTTTAAAAATAACTGCTGGCACAGGTTTTTGAACTTTTTTATTTGGATTTACAGTAATATCTGCAATGTCAAAATCTATAGAGTTAATATCTTTTGCCAATATCTGAAACGTGGCAGTTTCTTTGCCGGAATAATTGCCTTTTGCTTGAATTACTACACTTGGCGCTTTATTTTCATTAGTGGTATCATTTACATTGATATTATTTTTATATGAAATGGTGTAATCTTGCTTTTCCGTCAATTTAGTCTTATAATCATACACCCGCACTGATGGCTTTATTGCCTTGCCAGTGTATTCCATATCCTTTATCCCTGCAATCCATAAACCGTCAGGAATGCCACTCTCTGGAATATCTTCTGGTAATACATCGCCTAATTCATCTGGATTCCCGGTGGCAGAAACATTATAAATAAATGTTGCAACGTCACTATCCTGCAATCCTTCCTGCACTGCAAATGCTTTGATAATGGTATTCTGTGTTATCAGAATATCTTCTGTAAACAGTGTGCTTGAAACTGTAGGGGTTGTTTCGTCTAAGGTATAATAAATTTGTGCGTTTTCATTGCTTATAAGTTTTATTCTTGTTCCGGATTCTACAGTGCTTCCAGATGCAATGCTTGAAGTTGGCATTTCCAGTTTCCTGCCACTATCTTCAGATATATGCCAAACCACCTCCATTTTATCTCTAAATATACCAATGCCTTCTACTGTCAAGGTATAATCTCCTGTTTCTGCAGCACTATATTGTCCGCTTAATTCGTAATCTATTCCTTCTTCAAGTTCATACCCATTATAATAAACGAATAAATCAGGCATTTTTACAGTTCCATCTGCATAGACATCTGAAACGGATATAGACGCCCCTCTAATGGAAACTGGTATATTAGCAACTGCAAATATTACCGATGAATCGCACGTTTCCCTTGGCTCATAGGTTATGGAAATACTACCGTCTGAATCTGCGTCTGATTGTCCTATATAAAGCAGATTTGATGCAGACAATATATTTTCTGTTTCAGAATCTTTTATCTCATAAATATTGTAAGTTTCTCCTGGCGTAAGGTCTGTGAAAGATGCGTTGCCTGAAACTGCTTCACTACTAAAAATAGCCGAAAATTTCATAATACGGTTTGTCCATGTATCAGAGATACCGGCAATGTCATAGCTACTCCTACCTGACAAGGCGTGGCTCTTACCAGTAGCATCATCAGGAATTGTAATTTTAATTGGTACATAATGGTTAGTTATCGTTCCATCTCCTATTTGTCCACGATTATTATATCCCCACATATATAAACTTCCATCTTCTGTTATTGCTCCACTATGAAACCCTCCAAGACTAACTGTTTTTACATTCTCCAATATTTTCTTTGGTTTATAGCAATCATCTATCATT
>BLMC01000160.1 GCA_011959805.1 Lachnospiraceae bacterium
GGGTGCGGTTTCTGCATTGTAGGGGAAAAAGAAGGAAAAAATGCCGTAGCAGTTGCAGACTTGTCTGAGTTTTGGGCAGGTGAAAAGGAGATTAAGCTAATGGATGCAAACTTACTGGCGTGTCCAGACTGGGAGAGGCTTTTGAGGCAGCTTGCTGACAGCGGTGCAACTGTGGATTTTACACAGGGGCTTGACATACGACTTATGACACCGAAAAAAGCGGCAGTGCTTAACCATGTAAAGACAAAAATGCTGCATTTTGCATGGGATAACCCAGAAGATGATTTAATCCCTTATTTTAAAGAATTTTTGGAACTGACAGCGGTAAAAGACTATCGGAAACGACGTGTTTATGTCCTTACGAATTATGGCAGCACCCATGAACAGGATTTATCCCGCATCTATACCTTGCGGGATTTGGGTTATGACCCTTATGTAATGATTTATGAAAAGCCTACAGCGCCGCCTGTTACACGCAAGCTGCAACAGTGGGTAAATAACAAATGGTTCTTCCGCGCAGTAAAAGATTTTTCGGAGTTTGACCCGGTTGGGCGCGGAAAATGGAAAGGAGCAGGGAATGAAAATTCACAGGCTGAAAGCAGAACTGCAAAGGGCAACACAGAAAGCCGCCGAGTGGCAGGCGCGGATTAAGGATTTGGAACGCCAGATTACCGAACAGGAAAATTTAGAAATCGTACAGGCTGTGCGTGGAGTCACGACTACGCCAGAAGAATTGAAAAAAATCCTTGAGATGATCCAATCTATGAAAACATTGCCACAGAACAGTTTTACCAAGAAGGAAGGAGCAGATGAAAATGGAAAATAAAATGAGGCAGATGATACTGGCATTTGTGCTTTGCATAAGTGCATTTTTTATGCCTGTGACAGCATATGCTGCGGGGGGAGAGGATACTACGCCGCCTGTTATCCATGCGGAAGTGCTGGACAAGGTTCTGCACATTGAGGCAGACGATAAAGATTCTGGAGTGGATGCGGTATATATTAATGGAAAACGTATCAATTACCGTGTAGATCATGCAGTGGATCTGAAATTGGAAGATTTTGCAGGAACAGATACAGAAATGATTACAATCTATGCAGTGGACTTTGCCGGAAACCAGTCAAAAACGGTGGAGATTAAAAATCCTTTCTGTGAAACGGTTTCAAAACCATTTACACCAGACGGGCAGGCTACAATAGTGGACAATGCCACAGATGGGAACGGCAAAGAATTTTATACGTTTACTACGCCAGAGGAACATATTTTTTATCTGGTGATTGATAAACAGAGGGAATCTGAAAATGTATACTTTCTCAATGCTGTTACGGAAAGGGATTTGATGGCACTGGCGGAGAAGGAAAGCGAACAAAGTATAGCTGGTGAAAGTGCAGTGCCAGAAATGCCTGTCTGTAACTGTACAAAGAAATGTGTTGCTGGGGAAGTCAATACAGTTTGCCCTGTCTGTAAAAATAATTATAAAGAGTGCACAGGGAAAATTGAAAAACTACCTGTGACAGAAGAACCAGAAAAGAAAGCAGAACAGCCGGAAAAAGGAAGCAATGGAACAATGATATTTGTACTTCTTGCGGTTGTTGCAGTGGGCGGTGCTGGTTATTATTTTAAGATTTATAAACCAAAACATGAGCTTGACGATGCAGAGGATCTGGACGATTTGTTTGATGACTCCGATGAAACAGAAATAAATGAAGATGAACAACAGCCAGAATTGCCAGAAAGGAAAGAACCCTTCCAGCCAAAATCAGAGAATGGGGCGGGTACAGACACCGTTGAATATGACGATTATCCAGATGATGAACCAGAACAGGAGGAATAATGGCATGACACGTTTTACAGATTCCCCTTATGAATATATGATGACACAAAAACCAGAAGCTGGATTGCCGCAGGAAAGCGAAGCACGAAACGCCACATCTAAAAATTTATGTGGAACATGTCCGTATGGGCGTGGCAGACCATGTGTAAGCGTGTGCATGAAGAAACTGCTTTCTGTAGCGGGAAAAGGAAGGAGGAAAACCATTGAAACAGATACATAAAAAGGCACTCTTGTTTGTTGTGCTTCTTGCCGCTGCATTTGCTGGAACGATGCTTGCCTTGTATCCTGTATGGGAACACAGGCAGGAACAGAAAAAGCAGGAAGCCCTTCTTTTGCAGTTGGAACAACAAATAAATGAGGAGGACACAGCCAGTATCAAGCTGTCTGTGGATACAAAAGAAATACAGAAGGAAAAAGCTGCTGACAAAAAAGAAAATAGGTTTTCTATTATAATAGAAGAAACAGGAGAAGCCAGAGCAATCAATAAGAAAACAAAAACTGGAAAAACAAAAATATCTATGCCAGAAATTGGGGCAGTGATTGGGATGCTGATAATTCCCAAAATAGAAGCACAGCTTCCAGTGACGGCTGGCGTGACAAAAGAACAGCTCAATGTGTCGGAGGGGTGGGTGATGCAGACAGCACCTATTGGCGGTAAGGGAAACGCTGTAATCGCAGGACACCGCAGTTACACATGGGGACGGCATTTTAACCGTCTGGAAGAACTGGAAATGGGTGATGAGATATTTTTTATTGGGATAGACAGGAAAACCACACGGTTTGTAGTGTCAGAAACCTTAACTATAGAGCCAGACGATCCAGCGGTATTTGCTGCGCCGCCTGTAGGAATGGCGCAGCTTACTCTTTACACATGTACCCCGGTAAGAACGGCAACGCACCGGTTCCTTGTTCGTGCGCTGCTGGAAGAATGAAAGGAGGATATCCATTTGAAACAGATTACAATGATTTTTTTGGCAGTATGCCTTTTTTTACTGCCGGATTTTCCAATGACAGTATATGCGGTGGAAGTGGAAAGAAACAGGGACTTGACGGTAACTGATACAGAAGAATATCCAGAGCTGCCAGAAAAAAGCACAGCAGAAACGACAACAAAACCAGAGAACCAGACAATGAATAAGAAAACTGGCAATCTTTATATTCAAAACGCTGGGGAAGGCACTGGAGAAAAATTATCTGGGGCAGTGTTTGTTATTTATAGAAAGGGAAATAAAAAAATCGGGGAACTAACGGTGAAAAATGGAACTACGTCATTATCCCTTCCAGAAGGAGAATATTATTTAAAGCAAACCAAAGCAGCACCCGGTTATGGTGTGGAAACTGCCCGCATTTATTTTAATGTTATTACAGAAGGAATGACATTGGTGGAAGTGACAAGCAAAATAGATCTGGAGCATACGAATCCGCAGGATTTGATACCAAAAACAGGAGAAAGTCTGCCAATAAGGATTTATGCTTTGTCTGTAGGCTGTTTTTTATTAGCTGTTTTATGTGGGATTTTCCTTTGGAGAGATAGACAAAAAAATACAACAAGTGATACAACAGCCCCATAAAAGGAATTAGAATAGATAAGTTATCTGGTATCCGCAATAAAAGGGCAAAAGCAGCAAATACAGTCTTATAAGAGGCTGTCTTTGTTGTGTACACGCCGATGCAGAGGAAATATGCTATTAAAATGGCGCATCGGCTGCACGGCGGGTAGGAGAAGCAACCTTACATACTTGATTTGCAAATAGTTTAGGAGGTGTTACATATGGCTATCTTGATTTTAACCGAAAAACCAAGCGTTGCGCAGTCCATAGCAAAAGCCATCGGCGTGACAGGGCGTAAGGACGGCTATCTGGAAGGCGCGGGCTATTTGGTAAGCTGGTGCGTGGGGCATCTGGTGGCGCTTGCCGCTGCTGACCGTTACGATTCGCACTATTCTAAGTGGCTGCGTGAGGATTTACCAATTCTGCCAAATCCGTGGCAGTTTGTAGTATCGCCTGTCACACAAAAGCAGTTTGACATTATAAAAAGTCTAATGGAACGCCCAGATGTGGAAGAACTAATCGAAGCGACGGATGTTGGATAGTGCGGAGGGGCGACAAACAAATACAAATAAAAAAGGGACTTCCTCAATCCTTAAAAGGCTATGACAGTATCGGTTATAGTCTTTTTTCATGCGGTAATTACCGTATGAAATGAACTCCTATTCCCCAAGCGGAGAAATACCCAACAACAGTATTCCGCAATCAAATCTCCCAACAAGTAACGAGAAAAAATCATATATCAACACCGAAACCAATCAATCATATCAATCCATATCACAGGAGGGCAAAGACCATGAATAAAAAGCAGGAACAACAGATTTTGGACTATTACAGTACCGCCGACAAATATATCCGTAGCAAGACACACTCCAATGCGCATCAGACTGTATTTACGAAAGAAAACGATAAATACCAGTGGCTTGTGTTGGAACAGAAAAGCCAGTGTGAAGTCGAGGTAAGGCAGACCGACAGGCATGGAACAATCACAGCGAGGGATAATTACGAACTGACAAAAAATCTCCCTAAGTGCGTGGGCGTGGAGCGTTTATGTGAGGGCGCAAATATACAGATACCTTTTAACGCTGATGAAATCAATCTGATTTACCAGTTTGGAGAACAGGGAAAAGCGGAAACGTGCGCCAGTCTGTCTGCTATTCTTCCGCAGATAAAAGACGATAACACAAAGCAGATAGTAAGTAGCACCTTAAAGAAATTAAATTCCCTGTCAGAAGAAACGTGTGCGGAACTGACCGCCACCACCAAAAGACGGAAACTGACCGAGCGTGACCACTCCATAAGGACAAGGTTAGCCAGAGCAAAGGAACAGGCAAAACAGCCGACAGTTTCCGAGGGAAAAAAGCACAGAACCCACAGCAAAGGAAAGGGGGATATGGCACTATGAAACTTTCCCGATACGAACAGGAAACGATTGTCAATTATAATGCAGGAGAAAAGACCGCCACCCTCTATACAAGGGATAAAGCGGTTATGCGGAAACTTGACACGCTTGTTGCCGACTTCCCCGACACATACAAGCTGACAGGGCAGGACGAGGTATCTAAGACCTATTCTTTTCCAAAGTCATACGTCTGCTACCGCAAGCCGAGGGCGTTCAGTACAGAGCAGAGGGAACGGGCAAGGCAGATGATGATTGCAAATAACAAGGCAAAGGGAAATTAAAGAAAATTTAATGGAATTGTGTATGCGTTTGTGGTAAGATAATGACATTGAACAATTTAACAAATCGCAAATTGTAGAGGTGAATGTAATGTGGTTTTGGTGGTTTATGCTTTGCTGTGATTTAATGATTCCGTTGCTGATGATAGTTATTGGACGGCTTATGTGGAAGCGTCCGCCGCAAAAGATAAATTCTCTGATTGGATATAGAACCTCTCGTTCTATGAAGAATATGGATACATGGCATTTTGCTCATCATTACTGTGGAAAACTTTGGTGGCGAATTGGCTGGATTATTTTAGTTCCGTCACTTATTATTCATCTTCCATTTTATGGAGCTTCAGATGATGCTATTGGAATTGTCGGCTTGATTTTGACATTTATTCAAATTGCTGTTTTGATAGGCTCTATATTCCCGACAGAGAAGGCATTAAAAAGAACTTTTACAGAAGAAGGGCTTCGTAGATAAATTCCAGTTTGTCGGGAAAAATCAAGACAGAAAAATGATATGAAAACTAAATATTGTTTACCTTTAGGTAGCGATTATCTTA
>BLMC01000161.1 GCA_011959805.1 Lachnospiraceae bacterium
CTCCCCGGTCACAGGGTCTAACTTGTCCCGTTCCTCTTTGATTTTATAAGGCGCAGGGGCAAGGATACGGATTGCCTTTTCCCCTTTTTTCACATGGCGGTTGAAGTTTTTCTGCCATGCCTGATAGCCACACACCAAGCTCGCATCCGGTTTTTGTAAAGTAATCAGCAGCGTGTTGTTGAAGCTGTAATTATGGAATTTTGACATGGTTGTAAGATAGTTTTTATATTTCTCGCTCTCAAAAAGCTCCTTCAAGCCTTCCTCCAGCCTGTCAGTGATTTCCTTTACTTTCTGTTTCTCTGTCATGGAAACTCTGTTTCCATTTGTATCTGCCATATGCTCAATCCTTTCTTTTTTGCATAGAAAAATACCGCCCTGAATCGTTCCAAGACGATATTCCCCAAAATAAAAAAGTGCATGGATTTCTATAAATAATACTTTCCATACACCTTTCAGTTACTATATTTACAACCGGACATCAGCAGCCCGGTTATCATAAATTATTTCCTCAGAGCAGGCGTAAAAGCTGCACCAGCTCATGCGGTTCCTCTGTACTTGATGCGGTCTGTCTGGTATCAAACTGTGAAAAACGGTTGTTACGATAGAAAGATAAGACCTTTTCCTCATTTTCCGCTTCCAAAAATGTTACCATGCCGCCATACATATACTGTCCTTCCTCAATCACCATCCAAGCAAGTTCTATCAGATCCTCTCCCGTAATCTCCTTATTTCTCTCATTTGCATAATTTTTCCCAAGCTGGGCAATCAGATAAGCAGCCATAGTGTAAGTATCAGAATCTTTATCTAATTCACTGATACGAAGCAATTTCTTTTTTGTAGTATTGCTCACCGTTTTACCCCTAACCGTCAAAGGTTTTAATGCAAGTGTAAAATAACCAAGCAGACCGCCATCTTTTACTGAAATAACAACATATGTAACCGACTGATTCTTTTTAGTAAACTCTATTGCACTGTTTTTCAAGAAGCGTTCGACATCATGGTTCTTTGGACAGGAAAACCCGGAGAGCAGCTTGACAAGTGCAGGCTCTCCGGCTTCGGGATCATTTCCCAATGCAAGATACTCACGAATGTTGACTGCATAAAATTTATCACTTATCAGCATTCATTTTCTCCTTTTCTTTCATTTCCCTAAATCTCATCAATTCCCGCAATTCTTCTTCACCTTTAATAAATTTTACAGCCACAGGCTTTCGGATAGGACGGTTTTTGGCAGATTCTTCAATCGCATTGACAAACATCTCCACCTGTTCCTTGCCGGAAATGACAAAATTTTTCGTGATACTTGAAGTTGCCATAAGAAACACCTCCTTTGTTAGTATGGCTTTTCTGCTATACTTCATACTTTCCTGCTTATATTTTATTATCTTATGGCGGTTATTGCAACAAGATTTTTATGAATTCTTTATGTCTACAGCATTTCCTCCTTCCCTTTTGCTTTCCCCATATCCGGCTTCTCTGCTCCCGCCGCCTTTCTCTTGAACGCTTCCAGTTTTTCTTTCAGCGATGCCTTCTGCACAGGCTTGTCAGCCATTCCAGCCGCTATTTTTAGTCCCTGCGGTCTGCGGTTCTCCGCAACAAATTCCTGCCCTATATTCCCTGTCGGGCAAGGCATCGGCACATCCGCAGCTATTTCTTCCGTATATGCTTTCTCGAAAATATTTTCCTTTAACTTCTGGACATCATGTCCAGAAGTTTCCTGACTGCTGTTTTCTTGCTCCCCGATAGTATCAATATCAGCGGTATCGTCCAATCCAATAGCATTATCGCCTTTTTCGTCCATGTTCAGCAACGCATTTAAGGCGGAAAGGCGTTCCAGCTTCTCCGCAAGCTCCGCTTCCTGTGCAAAAGGCTTGTTTACCTCCGTTTTTGCCGTTTCAAGTTGCCGTTCCACGTTTTCAAGTTTGCTCTGTGCTTCAGCAAGCTGTTTCGGCATGGATTCCAGTGCATGGTTGATGCGGGCAATGTTGCCGAGAGGGTCTGCACCAATCTCAAAGTTATGGGAAAGCTGCCCTTTTAAATTCATCACGAATTTATGGTTGAACGAATCAAAGGACACAGCCATCTTAAACCCTGCATATTCCCCGACTGTGGCAGAAACATTGACGGTTTTCATCTCCTTACACATCTCCACAAGTGCGGTTCCCGCTTCCTTCTTATCCGTATAAACCTTATCCCCGACTTTCATCACAAACTGTTCCTTATCCACCGGAAGGTTCTCCTTTGCAGTCTGAATGTCCGCTGTCATGCCGCTGACACGTTCTTTCAGAATAGCAATCTGCTGCGGGTAATGCTTTGCAATATTGTCCTCAAGGCGGTATTTCTGGCTTGTATGGTTCGCTTTCATCAATTTCAGCTTTGATACCTGAATATCAAGGTCCATCTTCTGTTTAATATAGGGATTTCCGGTAGCCAGAGCCTTCACCTCCGCATAAGTGAGCGCCGCTTCGTCCACATCCTCACATGAGCGCACTGGTGATTTGCTTGTCATTATCTGACCGATAAATTTCTGCTTGTTTTCAATGAGCTGCCATGAGTAGCTGTCGAACGTACTTTCTGTTACATAACGGAAAATCTTAACTTTGTCATTCGTATTGCCCTGCCTTAAAATACGCCCCTCCTGCTGTTCAATGTCGGAAGGACGCCACGGCACATCAAGGTGGTGTAATGCTATCAGTCTGTCCTGCACGTTTGTACCTGCGCCCATTTTCTGTGTAGAGCCTAATAAAAAACGAACCTGCCCGCTTCTTACTTTCCCGAACAGCTCCGCTTTCCTTGTTTCCGTATTCGCCTCATGTATGAACGCTATTTCCTCTGGTGGTACTCCCTTCTCCGTCAGTTTGTTTTTTATGTCCTCATATACATTAAATGTTCCATCGCCTTTCGGTGTCGATAAGTCACAAAAAATGAGCTGGGTGGACTTCTGCGCCTTTGTCTGCTCCCATATCTCAAACGCTTTTTCCACACAGACGCTTGCTTTTGAATTTTCCGCATCAGGAAGCATATCGTTGATTAGACGCTGATCCAGCGCCAGTTTTCTTCCGTCATTTGTGATTTTCAACATATTATCAACCGCAGCGTCCACTTTACGGTCACGCACTGCCTCTGCCCTGTCTGCCAGCGAGGAAACCATGTCCTGCTGGTATTCGCTCGGCTTTAGCACCACGTTTTCATATTCCGCTTCCGGCACGGGAAGGTTTAACATATCCGGTGTCTGAATGTCTGCGCTTTCTTTGAATAAAGAGATAAGCTCCGGTAAATTAAAAAACTTTGCAAACCTTGTTTTTGCCCGGTAGCCTGTTCCCTCCGGTGCTAATTCTATCGCCGTCTGCGTTTCGCCAAAAGAGGAAGCCCAACTGTCAAAATGCCCAAGCCCAAGTTTCTGTAACGTGCCATACTGAAGGTATCGCATATTGGTGTAAAGCTCCGTCATGCTGTTAGAAATAGGCGTTCCTGTCGCAAAAGTTACGCCTTTTCCCCCGGTTATTTCATCGAGGTATTGGCATTTTGCAAACATATCGCTTGATTTCTGTGCTTCCGTCTGTGCGATGCCTGCCACGTTGCGCATTTTTGTGTATAAGAAAAGGTTTTTATAAAAATGACTCTCATCTACAAAGAGCCTGTCAACGCCAAGCTGCTCAAAAGTCACTACATTGTCCTTGCGTGTGGTGTCGTTGAGCTTGTCAAGCCTTGCCTCAAGCGATTTCCTTGATTTTTCCATCTGTTTGATGGTGTAGCGTTCCCCGTTATCGGCTTTTGCCATAACGATTGCAGTTTCAATCTCGTCTATCTGCCGTTCAATGATTGCCGCCTGCCGTTCCTGTGAAAGCGGGATTTTCTCGAATTGCGAATGTCCGATGATAACTGCGTCATAATCACCTGTTGCTATCCTTGAACAGAATTTCTTCCGGTTCGCAGGCTCAAAATCTTTCTTTGTGGCTGCTAAAATATTAGCGCCGGGATAAAGGCGTAAAAAGTCACTTGCCCACTGCTCCGTTAAATGGTTTGGCACGACAAATAAACTCTTTTGGCACAGCCCTAGCCGTTTGCTCTCCATTGCCGCCGCTGTCATCTCAAAGGTCTTGCCCGCCCCGACACAGTGCGCCAATAAGGTGTTATCCCCGTATAAAACGTGTGCGACTGCGTTTTTCTGGTGCGGTTTCAGTTCAATGTCCGGTGTCATGCCGGGGAATTTCAAATGCGCCCCGTCATATTCCCTCGGTCTTGTGGAATTGAACAGCTTATTGTATTTTGCCACCAAATCCTGCCGCCTGTCAGGGTCACGGAAAATCCAGTCCCTGAATGCTTCCCGTATGGTATCCTGCTTCTGCGCCGCAAGGGTGGTTTCCTTTTTATTGAGGACTCTTTTTTCTTTCCCGTCCTCCTCTATGGTATCATATACCCGGCTGTCCTTTAAATTCAGCGAATCCTCCAAAATCTGGTAGGCGTTCCTGCGGCTCGTTCCGTAAGTCATGTTCACAAGCGAATTTCCATAATCCGCATTTTTGCCCTTCACGTTCCACTGCCCCGTCACACCGGAAAACTGTATGCCCATCACATTCCGGTTCAATAAGTGCTGCGGCGTTTCAAAAGTGTCACGCATGAAATCCTCAATGTATTCCGGCTTTACCCATGTAGCGCCGATACGCACTTCTATCTCGCTTGCGTCAAGCTCTTTGGGCTGCACCTGCGTGAGCGCCTGCACGTTCACGGTATATTCCGGGTGGTTCTGTGCATAGACTTTTGCCGTTTCCAGCTTATCACGGACATTGCCGCTTAAATATTCGTCCGCTGTTTCCCATTTGTCTGTTACCGGATTCTGGAAGATGATCCCCGCCAGTTCCTCTTTTATGGTATCAATGCTTTTGCCTGACAGCTCCGCCATATAGTCAAGGTCCACTTTCGCTTTCTCCGACAGCGACACGGCAAGGGCTTCGGTTGGCGTGTCAACGCTTGTGACAACCTCCGCTTTCTTGATCGTGCGCTTTGTGAACATATCCGCCTTGCCGATGAATTTCCCTTCCTCGTCCGTCCTTTCAAGGGAGCATAAAAGACAATAGCTGCTGTCCTGATTGAACGCCCTCTTATTGGTCTGCGAATTGATAAGACCGTATTTTTTGGAGAAAATATCATACAGCGAATTTAATTCCGCCTGCTTCTCCTGAATGACAGTATCCGGGTATTCCTCTAACTGCACATGGATAAGCTCCTGTGTGCAGTCCCTGATGTCTACCATGCCCTTGATGCGTTCCAGCATGGTGTCTTTCATGTCCACGGGCTTCATCACGGAATTTTCACGGTAATAAACACTGCCGTCCACCACGCAGAAGCTGTAATTTTTCACGTTTGGGTCTGCCGGGATTGTCTGGTCTGCCGTTTCACTTTCCAGCTCATCAAGCTCCGCTTCCTCTATCTCCCCGTCAATGCGGCTTATGGCTTCTGATAGCTGCTCCGCAAAGGGTCTTGTGGTGTCAGGCTGGCAGGTGCTTTCCATGCCATAGGGACCGGAAACCATCTCCATTTTTCCTATAATCATCTCCGGGTGTTCGGCAAAATAGCTGTTCATGGCAATACCGTTTGTATCT
>BLMC01000162.1 GCA_011959805.1 Lachnospiraceae bacterium
GCCCCGGAAGGTTTCTTCTGACATCATCCTCAATAGTATTACCAAGAGCCGCACTTCCGTCCATGACATCCCAGAAAAGCAGGACTAAAACGGAACGAAGTATTTCTTCATCAATTACAATGCCATAATCATCCTCAAGCTCATAATCACAATCTTCCAGAATTCCGTTCATAGGCCCAAGAAAACCGAGACCGATATCCTTGAAAGAACGCGGACTCTCTGTAAAAAAGGTTAACAACTGCTCGTAATAGTCATATGGTAGCGGTTCAAAGTTTTCCTTTGAAATATCCTTACGTCGTCTGAGTTTTTTACGAATCTTCTCAAGATGATCTTGGAAGATATCAGCACTACCACCAGAGAAGAATTCCAATCTCTGCTCCACGCAGACCACTAAAAACATATTGTACAGTTCTTTCAAGGAATGTTCTCTTCCATCTGCCAACAGTTTCTTTGCAGCCAACATAACAGCCTGACGGAACCCATCCGCATCGGATGATTTGGACAAATCAAGTGCAAGCTTTGCTGCATTCTGTCTGGAGTCCGAGAACAGAAGTACCTTCTTACCTTCATTTATAAGTTCAGGCTTTGCCGGTGGTTGAAGCTCAAACTGTGCTTTGGTTAGGTTATAAAAAGGAATGTTACCTTTTGTTGCCAGATCTGTAGGCTTTTTTAACGGCATCATCTTTTTACATTTCGGACATGTACTAAACATATAACGATTGTGTTTTTCATCATATTCCGGATAAAGAACTTTAAGCAGTCCACCGCTATCCTGATAGTCAAGATAAAGTTTTCCTGTTACAGGATCGAGATATCCCACTTTATCTTTGCCTTTCGTCTCATATTCATTTGGACAAATGTAAAGAAGCATCTCCGTCAGGTCATTCGCTCCACCACTCAGTCCTTTATTCGGGAATGCATACCAATATCCTGTTCCGGATATCTTCTGGACATATACCTTAAAATACAATGCTCCGCATTTGATGTGGTTTACAAGCTCATACATCCTGCCACCACAACCGCACTTTTCACGTGGGATAGAAATCACCTTACCAAGAGGAAGTTTTTCTTCATCAGAGTATTTCGCCCCACAGGTGCACTTCGGATTAGAACAAGCATATAATCCTTGGATTCCGCGGACAAACATATGCAGTCTTACGGGAAAAAGAATCTCACCTTTCTTTTTTGCGAGGGAAACAACAGCAAGCAATGCGTCAAGGGCATCCCCTGCATACTCACTGTTTCCGAATATCTTCGTTTTTAATTCTGTATAGGATTTTGCACCGTCTCTGCACAGTTCATAAAGCTTCACAAATGCCTGATAATCCCAGAGATTTTCAAACAGCCATTCCTGTGCATCTGAAGTGGAGATATCCGAAGGTAACTTAATCTGGAACACATTTTTAGCAAAAGCACAAATTCTTGTACTAATCTCGGCTTTTGTTACCTGGCCTGTTCCTATGGAAGCAAGAGCCGCAGCATCCGCCATCACCTTAAAATCATTACGAACAATTTCTTTGTCGCCAAAAAGAGGAACACATTCGGAATATTTCTTTCCGGTAAGGCCGTTAAAGAAGTTGGATATGGCTCCTTCGTCTTCTACTGGCATACTTGCAGTTGTAAGAACAAACTGTACTTTCTCCAGAGAAATATCAAGACGCGAAAAAAGTCTGTCAAGAAGAAGTGCGATTTCTCCGCCTGAGGAACCTCTATACATATGTGCTTCATCAAGGACAATGAGAATTCTGTTTTTCTCTGATTTATTCAACCATTCTTTCGTATTATTCCATATACCTGCTTCCATCTGACGCATGAGCATATACTCCAACATAGAATAGTTTGTAATCAGTATGTCCGGAGTATTATTCTGGATCTCAAATCTGGTGATATATTCTGCATCATAAGGACTCGGTTTATGAATATCATTTTCGAGATTATCAATAAAATTCTTCAGGCCTTCTTCTCCGCCATACCTTGCAGGATATTTATTGATGCTCTTGAATCCATTTATTTTTTTCATCTGTTCTTTCTGTTCTTCTTCTGTAACATTCTCATCCACAAGATATTGTTCACGGTATGTCTCTGCAAGATTAATATTGCTCTGTTTTTTTGACTCTCCAGAATAGGGAGTTCTTCCGGTATACATACCAAAATGCGGGATACGTCCTGCTCCCGAAGAAGATGTAAAGATGTTCATGAACTCTTTAGAGCCCATAATCTTTCGAAATCTGGCAAGCTGGTCAGATACCAATGCATTCATAGGATAAATAATAAGAGTTCTTACAGCTGGCATTTTAAAATCTTTCGGCCTATTAAGAGATTCCTCGATAGCACGCGCAATAATTGGCCAAAGAAAACACTCTGTTTTACCGGAACCTGTACCTGTAGATACAAACAGGTCTTTCCCATTCAAAACACTTGTAAGAGCTTTTACCTGATGAGTAAAGGGGTTGGAATAAATGCCGAGCTCTGCATCAACAAGCTTTAAAAGGACTTCCTTAACATTATTCTCAATATCAGCTGTCCGGATACCGTCATTTACCTTGCGGTAGGAAGAGGACGTCTCAATGTACGGTTCCCTTGCAATGTTAATATCATTCGGACACATCTCTCCAAGAAGCTCGTCTGCGTACAGAAGCAATGTTTCGCTGTTAGCAAGATAATCTGACTTGATATAGTTAACCAGCCGGTTCCTTATTGTCTGGTAGTACTGTTGTACACCGTTCGTATTTCTATCCATAAAATTCACCTTTTCTCGCAGTAAATCCTATTGTTCCAAGGATTTCTGCAGTCTGTACTGTCAATTCGTTTCGTATGATAAAATTACTCCGATCGGAGAAACCATATCTTGGCCATGCATTCATAAGCAAATAAAAGTATTCCCTATTCGGCAGTTGTCCAAGAATACGAATATAGGAATATTCCTCATCTATTGGACATACAAGGATCTGCATCGGATTGTCATAGTGATTCCTAAGGGCAACATATAACCGTCGGAATTCTGCTCCCGTTAAGGCATCAAGCTCGTCCGCACTGTTATCATCAGCATAAAGAAGCGTTCCATCATCTTTTCTAATGACTCTATAATATGGCCCTGTTATGCTTTTCCGCGCCATCGTCATATTGGATTTTATGTATCTATGCCACGAGTTGTATACGTTTCCATAATAGAACGGATTGAAAAACTCCAGTTCCTCCACATTAATATCTCGCTCATCAAAATCGCACTCATCATATTTTACTTTTAAGTATTCTTCCGGTGTCAAACTATCACGTACGAGAAAATCATTTAATTTTACTTCATGTCTACCATTCCTGCAGTGGATTCCAAGCCCATTTACAATATAGCATGTTTCTGGCAGTCCAAGATACAGATAATCTGCTTCAGAGACTTTTATGGTTTCACCGCTGTTATTCAGAACATTGTAATTATTATCGAGTGTCAGCAAATATCCTGTCTGTTCGTAGATATTCCGGATAAACACAGCAATATTGGTATTTCTTGAAGCAAACACAAAATATTTTGCCATTGGACATAGTTCAATATATTTTTTAGACAGGTCATGTAACAAGATGCTTTGTGCGTTCTTGCTAACTCCTCTCTTATTTTCCTTTTCACTGAGTGCTGATTTAAGGCACCACAGACCGAGAGCTGAATAGATGACCCTGTATCCAAAGTATTCAGACGGTTCATTTGTATAAGGGCGTATATTTATGTCATCTGCCATGATATTGATCAATTCATTCACTATCCAAACCACCTCATCAAAATATCTTTCTTCAAACAGCGTCCTGCTTCTCCTGCATACCTCTGAAGACGTTTGGAACTGTTGTAAGGATTCTTCCCGAGAACCTTGGACACATATGGAAGAAGCGTGAACATCAGCATCTCGTTCAAATAATTTTCATCTTCAATCATGTCAGCCATCACATAGGCTGTATCCATTCCTAATCCGCATTCACATGCAATCTCACAGAATATTTTCTGTGACCGACTGTCAGCTCCTGCATTGCTTTTGTATGCAGACGAGATCTCTTTTACTTCGGAAGGGTCCTCCGTAATATCCCTGATTCTTAATACAGAACTAAAAACATCTGCACTGATAAAATGGACCGAAGAAAGAATTTCGTGCGGAATAAAGCTCAGCGTCTTGTCATACATGTAGGTAAGGATGATAATCTTGTTGCGATATTGTTCGAGCGCTGGGATTAATTCCAGTTCATTACAGTTCCCAATAAAGCCGTCAATACAGACAACTCGATCAGGAGTATTTGCAAGAAACTCCCTTATTTTCTGTATGCCTGCACCTTCCGAATACAGCAAATAAGCTGCAATCGGCACACCGTAAATCGTGTTTGCCAGACAGTTTGCCAAATTAATTCCTAGTCCTCTTTTTATCAGCAACGGTATACCACAGAAAAAGTTCTTTTCAAGATAATCTACAAAATCTGATGAACCATCCTCATTCATATCGAATCCGATATTTTCAAGGTTATAGCTGAAATATTCATCAAAATCATCCATATCCTCTGGGCATAACGGTATCTTCCAGTCAGTATTTGCATATCTTTTTGAAACAGCTTCTGCTGCAGTCTCGATATTTTTCTGCGCTTCCAATGTTTCTTCCAACTCCCTATTTTTCTGCGGATAGAACTCTTTTTTTGTACCAAATGCAGAAAGATATTCTTTATATGCTTTTTCAACACCAAGCGCTTTATCGAGTGCTTCCTTAAGCTCACTAATCTTCTTCCGATCTGATTCTTTGTCTGATAAAAGTGTCTCTCTCTCTGCTTTATATGTAAAAAGCTGTTTCTCACGACTTCTTACCTTATTTTTCCATGTCTCGATGTCATCCTCAGCAGTAGAAAGTCTGGATACATATTCGGAGATGCTTGTCTCGTATCCTGCCGCTTTTTCGGCCTGATCCTTTAGTTTGGATGTAAGGGTGTCAATCTTCTGTTGCATCTCCGCAGTCTTCCACACCTCATCATCCTGAACTTTTTTTAGTTCTGCTTCCAATTTGTCTACTTTTTCAGACAAACGAGTGCTCTTTTCCTGTTCCTGCTCAAGTTGTTTTATTTTTTCTTTTAGTTCTTTTTTCAGCTCTGTCTCTTTTTTTTTCAATTTTTCGATGTTCTTCTCTTCATCGAAAATCTGATTTTTCAACTCTTCCTGAATATCAGTAAGTTCCCGTTGACTTTTCTTCAAAAAATCCAGTTCTTCTTCATTTGCTTTTTGATGAGCAGACTGATAAAAAACAGATGAACACATAACCTTCAGATAATCTTCGGATTTTTCTTCTCTTTTGATTTTGAAAAATAGTGCAACGTTTCCAGAAAAAAAGGAGCGCGACAGCACATCAATATAAGCTGCCTCCTGATCAAGCCCGCTCTCAAGTACTTTTGCTAATTCCTCATTAATTTCTTCAATCCATTGTTCAATATGCTTGTTTAGAAAAGATGCAATAAAATCCCTGTTACGAAAGTTATAAAGCCATCGGATTGCAGTATCATCGTTCAGCGACTTTACACGGAATCCCCCTTGTAATTTGTCGAATTCCTTCGGATATTTTCTGAAGTATTCGAATATCTCCTTAAAC
>BLMC01000163.1 GCA_011959805.1 Lachnospiraceae bacterium
TTTCACACTAACTCCCATCTGCCCGCTTTGGCGGGCGTACAAATCAGGAGGTGTGAGACTTGGTAATTCTCCACGAAACAGCTTTTGTTGTGAGTGGAAACTGCCACAGGCAGTTAGAAGTATTTCTCACACTGTTATCCTCTGACTATTTTGGTTTGACTGACTTATTAAATTTAAGTATAACTGTTTGACTCAAATTTACAAGCCCCCTTTTGGCACACAATTTGTTTGTGAATTGTTATTATAATTTTAATAAAAAGAATTTGACAATTGTGGATTCTTGTGTTACAATCTTATTATCAAACAAATAATAAGTTATCTCCGTCGAAGAAGCATTTCACTATTACTAGTAATAAAAAAATACAATTTTGTCTTAATGGATGTATAATCTTCGACTAAGATAAGTCTCTGGTGGAATGATAGGTATGCAAATTCGTTTTATGTCAGTAGCATGGAGGCGCACGTTGCAGTAAGAATACTAATAGCATTCTTAGATAAAAAATAAAAGGAGTCAATAGAATATGAAAAAGGCGTTAATCGTTGTAGATATGCAAAAAGATTTTATTAATGGGGTACTAGGAACAAAGGAAGCAGAAGCAATTGTCGATTATGTGGCAGAAACAATCAAAAACTTTGACGGGGAAGTGATTTTTACAAGAGATACGCACTCTGAAAATTATCTAAAGACACAGGAGGGCAGGAATCTTCCGATTCGCCATTGTATTAAAGGAACTGATGGTTGGCAACTTGATAAAAAACTAGAATGTCTTAGAACAGATGCTATGAAAATTTTTGACAAACCGACATTTGGTTCTATGATGCTTGCGGAGTATTTAAAAGCGCAAGAAGACTTAGAAAGCGTTACATTGGTTGGTCTTTGTACTGATATCTGTGTGATATCCAATGCGATCTTAATTAAGACAGTGTTACCAGAAGTAGAGATTCAGGTAATAGAAAAGTGTTGTGCTGGTGTGACACCACAAAACCATAAAAATGCATTGGAAGCGATGAAGATGTGTCAGATAAACATTATATAGGCAAAAAAATCTAAGGTTTATATTTTGTATAGATAAAGGTATTAAATTTTACACAGAAAAAATGCAAAGGCAAACATTTCTAAGCTGCTAGAAGTGAAATGGGCAATAAGTGTAAAAATATTTGTAAGCCAGTAAAAGACACAACCTAAGAGGTATTAAGTTTTATACGATTATTATTTGTGCTGCCGCTTGGTGGCAAAATGGAGGATAGGAATGATAAGAATAAATAACCAAAAAGTTGATATCAATCATTTTCCAGACGGCACACTTCTGTTAAAAGAAATATTTGTTACTACAGCGCAGTCTGAACAGACAGATACAGCGATTGAGCTTACATGGAATTATGAAAATAATGAGGAATTGGTTGCGGTCTATTTTCTTACCAAACATCTTCAGGAGGCAGGCTACCACAAAATAATCCTCAATATGCCTTATATTCCAAATGCGAGACAGGACAGAGTAAAAGATGCAAAAGATGTATTTACGCTCAAATATTTTGCAGAACTTATCAATAGCCTCCAATTTACAGAGGTAAGAGTGCTTGATGCACATTCCAATGTCAGCCTTGCCTTACTTGATAGAGTAAAACAGTCTACGCCGCAACAATATATTGCGCGCGTGATTACACAAATTGAACAGAACACAGGTAAGAAGCCATTGCTGTTTTATCCTGATGAAGGCGCTGGAAAGCGATATAGTGGTATGATCACACTGCCTTATTGCTTTGGAATTAAGCAGCGTGATTGGAGTACAGGCGAAATTACTGGACTTTCGGTTGTGGGTGAAACAGAGCTGGTTGCAAAAAGCGATGTTTTAATTGTCGATGATATTTGTTCTTATGGAGGAACATTTATTCGGTCTGCGGAGACGTTAATAGCATTGGGAGCAAAAGACCTTTATCTTTTTGTAAGTCACTGTGAAGATT
The DNA here is from genome assembly GCA_011959805.1 of Lachnospiraceae bacterium. GTDB lineage: Bacteria > Bacillota > Clostridia > Lachnospirales > Lachnospiraceae > COE1. The sequence goes on from BLMC01000163.1 coordinate 1,963, forward strand.
CTGCATTGAAAGGAAAGTTGTGTACTTGTGGATACTTCAAAGAGATATTTACGACAGATAGTATTTTTAGAAATCAAGAAGATAGCAACATTACAGTATTTACAGTGTAGAAACATTAGGAGGTGCCATAATGAAGAAAACAAATCCAATGCTTTTAATCGACTTTTATAAGGCAGTGCATTCTGATATGCTGCCAGAAAAAATAGAAAAGTCGGTTTCTTATTTTACACCGCGTATGAGCAGAGTTAAAATGTGGGACACTGTAGTAATGTTTGGATTGCAGGCGTTTGTGAAGACTTACTTGATAGATTATTTTAAGGAAGAATTTTTTAATAAGAAACTTGATGAGGTGGTCGGGGAGTACGATAGAATTTTAGGTGCTGCGCTCGGTAAGAAGGCTTATAAAATTGAAAAGATTGTAAAGCTTCATAAACTTGGCTATCTTCCAATTGAAATTAAGGCGCTTTTGGAAGGAACAAAGGTTCCAATACATGTACCTATGTTTGAGATTAGCAATACACACTCGGAATTTGCATGGCTTCCGCAAGCGTTAGAATCTCTAATTAGCGCTGAGATGTGGCACCCCATGATTAGTGCGACAGTCGGTACATCTTACAGAGATATTGTTGAGAAATATTATGATATTTCAGTAGAGGATTCTATTTCAAGGGAAAGAGCGTTGGGGGATTTTTCTTTTCGGGGACAAGAGAGTTTGCAGTCCGCGGTTAAATCCAGCGCTGGATGGTGTCTTTCTTTTTATAATACGGCAACGGTCCCTGTAATTCCATTTCTTGAGGAAATATATAATTGCGATTGTACAAAAGAGCCAGTTGCGTATGGTGCTGTCAGCACAGAGCATTCTGTTATGTGTAGTAACTATGCGGTTGATGGAGACGAGATTACATTACTGCGCAGATTGTTGACAGAAATTTATCCTGATACGAGTTTTTCGGCGGTTCTTGACTCTTATGATTATTGGAATGTAATTGACAATATCCTTCCACAATTAAAAAAAGAAATTCTAGCACACAATGGCTGTATGTTAATGCGCGGTGACAGTGGAGATTGTGTGGAAGTTGTGACAAAAACAGTATTCAAATTGTGGGATATTTTTGGTGGAACCGTAAATTCTAAAGGGTATAAGGTGTTGGACCCACATGTAAAGGCTATTTATGGTGACAGTATTACAATCCAGCGGTGTGAAGCGATTTATAAAATTTTGATTGAAAATGGATTCGCATGTAATAATGTATCGCTGGGAGTGGGTAGCTTTAGTATGCAGTGTGTTGAAGAAGAAGGGATGCTCAAACCATTTACAAGAGATACCTTTAGCGTGTGTATTAAGGCGACTTACTGCGAGGTGGCAGGGAAGCCAATTCCGATTTTTAAGGACCCAAAAGAGGGCGGATTTAAGAAAAGCCAGAAAGGAATTTGCCGAGTATTTCGCGATGCGGACGCAAACATTCTATTTCAAGATGGTTATACATTAGAGTCTATTGCTGGGCAGGAAAATTTGTTGGAAACGGTATTTCAAGATGGAGTGCTTGTGCGGGAACAGTCACTTGCAGAAATTAGAGAAAGACTTTACAAAAGATAGCCTCTTGGAATCTTTTTGCAATATCAGGCGCAAAAAGATTTCAAGAGGTTATATAAAAATTTTGGAGGAATAAATGATACTATTTAGACCTGTGGGAACAAAAGAGTTAGAATTGATTGCTGAGAGTGGCTACAAAAAATATCCGCCCCGACTGCCAGAACAACCAATTTTTTATCCAGTATTAAATGAAAAGTACGCGACTGAGATTGCATCACAGTGGAATGTAACGTATAATGAGGACCATAAGGGATATGTGACAAAATTTGAGATAGAAGACGCTTATGTTGCACAGTTTGCGGTGCATGTGGTCGGTGATAGTTATCATCAGGAATTATGGATTCCGGCAGAAGCGCTTGACATTTTTAACCAGCACATTATAGGATATATACAAGTGATCAATGAATTTTCAGAAAAGAAATGAGGAATTATATGGAAAACGCATTAGATTTATTTCGAGTAGCGGCTGTTACACCGCGTGTTCATATTGGAAATGTTGCAAAGAACTGTCAGGAAATTATAAAGGCGTATGACACTTTGGCTGAGCAGGCAGACTTGATTGTGACCCCAGAACTCTCACTGACAGGTTATACCTGTGCGGATTTGTTTAACAATCGCAATCTGCTCGATATGGCGCGCAAGGGATTGCAGGAATTGATTACGTACACAAAACAGTATGGGGATTGTGGAGCAGCGTTAGTAGTCGGTGTTCCTTTGGAAAAAGAGAATGAATTGTTTAATTGTGCAGCGCTAATTCAGAACGGTAGTTTGATTGCAGTGATTCCCAAAACCTATTTGCCAAATTATGGCGAATTTTACGAAAAAAGATGGTTTAGTGCGGGCGAGCAGCAGGCACAAGAATTAGAGCTAAACTGCGGTGGAAATTGGATACAAACGACATTTGGAAATAATATTCTTGTTGAAATTGGCACAGATAAAAAAGTTTGCGTTGGCGTTGAACTCTGTGAAGATGCGTGGGCACCTATTTCACCGGGCCGACTTTTAGCATTAAATGGGGCGGAAATTATCTTGAATCTGTCGGCCTCTAACGAATTGATTGGAAAGGCGCAGTATCGTAAAAATATGTTGGGTGCAGCTTCGGCAGGTTGTATCTGCGGCTATGCTTATGTGTCGGCTGGAAAGTATGAATCGACATCAGACCTTGTGTTTAGTGGTCATACACTAATGTATGAGAACGGAAAGCTTATTGGGGAGGGAAAACCGTTTAGCGATACAGTGCTTGTCAAAGATTTTAACTTGACAAAAATTAGACATGATAGAATTGCAAATAAGACATACGCTGACTGTAAAAACAGTTTTACCCAACGTGTATACAAAACTGTGACATGTCAAAAACCAATACTTGAAAAAAAGGATATTTTAGCACAAGTATCCATCACGCCGTTTGTGCCCTCTAAAAATCGCAGGGATAGAAGCCTTGAAATTTTTCAGATGCAAGTGACAGCATTGCAAAGACGTATTGAAGCGACAAAGAGCAAATGTATTGTGGTAGGAGTATCAGGGGGTCTTGACTCAACGCTTGCATTGCTGGTGTCTGCACAAGCAGTAAAAAATCTGGGCCTTGCGCCAAAAACTGTAATTGGAATTACTATGCCCGGATTTGGAACCACCAACCGCACAAAGAATAATTCTATGGAATTAATGAAATATCTTGGATGCAATCAGAAGGAAATCAATATTACAATGTCTGTAAGGCAGCATTTTCAGGATATTGGGCAAGATGAAACTGTGCAGGATGTCACCTATGAAAACAGTCAGGCGAGAGAGCGCACACAGATTTTAATGGACGTGGCGAACAAGGAGGGCGGTTTTGTTGTTGGAACAGGAGACTTATCAGAACTTGCACTTGGTTGGTGCACTTACAATGGTGACCATATGAGTATGTACGCCGTTAATACAAGCATTCCTAAGACATTGGTGCGCACGCTGGTTTATGAGATTGGCCATTATATGGATGAGAATGGTTTTGCAGGAATGAAAACAGTGATAGAGGATATTATTAACACACCAGTCAGCC
>BLMC01000164.1 GCA_011959805.1 Lachnospiraceae bacterium
AGGGCGGCGGGTGCCTATACTGGAGTGATTGCGACACAAGAACAGCTCGCGCGATATCATGGTGCTTCGAGTATTAAAAATGCAGGCAGTAGAGACAATCCACAGGCGGCCGCAAAACAACTGTATACCTTTTTGCGTGAGTTTGATGATGAAGAAGTCGCGTATATTTACGCAGAGTCCTTTGCGGATACATCTGTAAAGAGAGAAGGATTAGATGCAGGAATAGGACAGGCAATTATGAACCGTTTATTAAAGGCAGCAGGGCATCGAGTGATTTATGTGTAATAATAGCAATGGAATCCAATAGGGAAGACTTATTTAGGAGGAAGAGAAAATGATAGCAATAGGATGTGACCATGGTGGATATGATTTAAAACAGAAAGTTTTAGAGTACCTTGTTCAAAACCAGATAGAGTATAAAGATTTTGGTTGCTATAGTAAGGACTCTTGCGATTATCCTATGTTTGGGCAGGCAGTTGCAAAGGCGGTTGCTACCGGGGCATGCGAGAAGGGAATTGTGATTTGTACCACGGGGATTGGCATCTCCATTACAGCAAATAAAATAAAGGGGATTCGCTGTGCATTGTGTTCGGATACTGTGTCGGCAAGACTTACCAGAGAACACAACAACGCAAATGTGCTTGCGCTTGGAGCAGGTATTGTAGGGGTCAATCTCGCGCTTAGTATTGTGGATACTTTTTTGCGAACGGAGTTTTCAAGAGAAGAAAAACACTGCAGACGTGTATCGGCGATTCAGGCTTTGGAAGAAGAGACAATGATAGAAAGTTCATATGAAGTAGATTGAAAATTTGAAATAGATTCAGAAGAAGAACAGGAGGGAAGCACCTTGGCAAAAGTAGTAGTGATGGACCATCCGCTGATTCAGCATAAAATTGGTAGAATTCGGCGTATTGAGACAGGGACAAAGGACTTTAGACAGACAATTAGCGAGATTGCAAATTTAATTTGCTATGAGGCGACAAGGGATTTAAAGCTTGCAGATGTAGAGATTGAGACCCCAATTTGCAAGACAACAGTGAAAGAACTTACGGGAAAAAAACTTGCGGTAGTGCCAATTCTGCGCGCAGGACTTGGCATGGTGGACGGCATGTTGCAATTAATACCGACCGCGAAGGTAGGGCATATTGGACTATATCGGGACCCAGATTCTTTAGAACCAGTGGAATATTATTGTAAACTGCCTGAGGATTGCAACCGAAGAGAAGTGTTTGTGGTAGACCCAATGCTTGCAACAGGAGGTTCCTCTTCGGCGGCGATTCGTATGCTCAAAGATAGGGGATGCAAAAATATTCATTTTATGTGTATTATTGCCGCCCCTGAGGGGGTCGAGCGCATGAAAAAGGACCATCCAGATGTGGATTTATATATCGGCGCCTTAGATGAGCGGTTAAATGAACATGGATATATTGTTCCGGGACTGGGAGATGCAGGGGACAGAATCTTTGGAACAAAATAATGTGGAAGGAAAGGGAAATTCATGAAAGTGTCATATAAACGGCCGATGGCAGTATTGCTTGCTACAGTAGTAGCAATGTTGTCTGCTGGAAGTGTGTCAAAAACGGTGTTTGCCGAGACAACACTAGAACGGCTGCAAAAGGCAAAGGCGGAGAAGGAAAAAACAGAGGATGCAAAGGAGGATACAGAGGATCGAAAGGAATCTCTGGAAATTACCAAAAATTCTCTTTTGGGACAACTTAGTACACTCAATGATGACCTTGCACAGGTCAGTATGAATCTGGAACGGATTGAAACAGAAATTTCAGAAAAGGAATCAGAAATTCAACAGACAGAGGCAGAATTAGAAGAAGCAATCCGAACACAAGATGAGCAATATGAGGGTATGAAATTGCGTATCAAGGCAATGTATGAGCGAGGTGGAAGCGATAGTTATCTGGATATTTTATTCTCTTCGACCAGTTTTTCGGATTTTCTAAATAGGAGTGATTATATTGACCGTATCCATGCACAGGACCGAAAAATGCTACAACAGTTCAAAGAATTGCGGGAGCATGTTGAGCAAACCAAAGTGCGGCTCAATGAAGAGCTAGTGGATTTGAATGGATTGAAGGAGGAGGCGGAGGCAGAAAAAAGTAGAGTTGCAGGGCTTGTTAGCCGAACTTCTGCAAATGTGTCCAGTTATTCCAACCAGATTGCAGATGCGGAAGCTACAATCAACGCATTGGAATCGATGCTTGACGAACAGGAACAAGATATTGCAGCGCTTCAGAAACAGTATGAGGAGGAGTTGGCAAAGTCACGCCTGGCGGCAAAGTCAAAGTGGCGTGATATATCGGAGGTTACGTTTGAGGAAGGGGACCGCAAACTAATGGCTAATATTATTTACTGTGAGGCAGGCGGAGAACCTTACTCTGGTCAGGTTGCAGTGGGAGCCGTGGTTATCAACCGTGTTCTTAGTTCAGTCTATCCTAATACTGTGGTGGGTGTCGTCTATCAAAATAAACAATTTTCTCCGGTGGCAAGCGGTCGGTTGGCATTGGCATTAGCAAATGATTCTGCGACAGCAAGCTGTTATAAGGCGGCGGATGAGGCGATGAGCGGTGTGACAAATGTTGGGCAATGTGTATATTTCAGGACACCGATTCCAGGACTTGAAGGAATTCGCATTGGAGGACATATCTTTTATTGATCAAGTTAATTCTTACGGAAGAAGGGCGTTGGTAGCATGTACAGAATAGCAATATTGGAAAAGGATGAGGCATATTTAGAACGACTTATCATTTTTCTAAAGGAACATCATGGAGAAAGTTTTGAAATCTATACGGCTAAGGAGTCGGCGGACTGGGAGCATCTGGGATTTAAGGATATTGAGGCGCAGGCTGTATTGTTTGACGCACTGTTTCTGGGAGAGGAAGTGGCGGCATCTGGTGGCTTTCCGCAGGATATGGTGACGGGATATCTCACAGAAAGAGATGCGGTCGGCGAGCAGTATATCAGTAAGTACCAGAGCATGGAGCAGATATATAGACAAATGATTCAGTTGTGTGATGCAGGAAAGAGTTCTTCTGAACAGAAAAAAGAGATTGAAGTAGAAGAATCATCAGAATTAAAAAAAGCACAAGATGTAGCAACCGGGTATGATTTACGACCAAAGACTGAGACTATTTCCGGTGAAACATATCGAATTTATCATATAGGAAAAGATCAGATTGATAAGCTTGCTGTTCGCATGATGACTGGAAACCGAATCAAAGGTCTTCCTGAGACAGTGTACCAAGATGGAACACTTAAGATACACATTACAGACATGATAAACTTATGTGAGTATGTGCAGCAGAATAACACGCCAAAGGGAAAAGAACGATTATTAAAGCTTTTTTCTGGTATGCTGACGGCAGCGTTAGGACTTGATGAATATATGCTTAGCGCTGACAAGTTAATGTTAGAACCTACGGAAATTTATCTAAACGCGGCACAGGACAGAGCAGCGGTTCCCTACATTCCAATTAAAGGCGAAGGGCAAAAAGATGTGAAGCAATGTCTTATAGAGATTAGGGATATGTGTAGTACCCTCATACAAGCAATGGATGATTCTACAGATGTTGGACAAGTTGTAAAAGAGGAAGACCCCAAAGAGGAGGTTTGTATTGCTGAAGAGGTTTTGGAGGTTCAAGACACAGGTGTTGAGAAGGAAAAAGAAACAAAGACAGAGGAGCTTGACCATCCGCAAAACAATGTAAAAGAGATTGAAAAACCCAAGACTGAAAATGTACCATATTTAATTAGAAAACGCACGCGGGAAAAAATTTTGATTAATCGTAATCTATTTAAACTTGGGAAGGAGGTTGCATGTGTAGATTATTGTATTGATGACAATCCCACTGTGAGCAGGAACCATGCAGATATTGTGCGAAAACAAGATGGCTATTATCTAGTGGATAAAAATTCATTAAATCATTCTTTTGTCAATGGAAAAAAACTTGCTGCTGACGAGTATCGAAAACTGGAAAATGGTTGTCTAATACAACTTGCAGATGAGGTGTTTGAATTTTATTTAAAAAATGGCAAAAAGCTGACAAATAAGAAGGAGAAACAGTAACGTTAGGAGAAGGACACATGGAATGGCATTATACAGTGGCGGCACAGACAGATGTAGGAATATCAAAATCTGTAAATCAAGATAGCATTACTGTAAAAGTTGCCAATACAATCTATGGGGAAGCTGCCTTTGCAGTAATTTGTGATGGCATGGGTGGTCTGGAACAAGGTGAGGTGGCAAGTTCTATGGTAGTACATGCTTATGAACAATGGTTTTTAAGAGAGCTTCCGCAGATATTTGCAAGAGGGTTTGCGGAAGACATACTCGAACACATGTGGTATCAGTTGGCTAATGATTGCAATAACATTATTAAGGATTATGGGAAGACAAAAAACGCTGCGATGGGTACGACACTCACCGCAGTGCTTTTGATTGGTGGCCGTTATTATATTTCTCATATTGGAGATTGCCGGGTTTATGTGATGGGAAATGGCATGGAGCAATTGACTTGTGATCAGACCTATGTAGCGCGGGAAGTGGCATTGGGACATATGACACCAGAACAGGCACAAAATGATGCGCGCAGGAATGTTTTGTTGCAATGCATTGGTATGGTGAACACTGTGAAGCCTGATTTTTTGATGGGCGATTTTTATGGTGGGGACAGTTTCTTAATCTGCTCCGATGGATTTCGGCATCTTCTTGCAGAAGTAGAATTATATGATTACTGCCATACAGCACTTGAGGACTTGCCGTGGTTTCTAGCAAAACGTCTGGAAAACTCACATATTATGAATAGACAGCTAAAGTGCCTGATTGAGGCAAATAAAGCGCGAGGAGAACGAGACAATATCTCTGCAATTTTGATTAAAGTGACAAACACTGTAGAATAATAACAGATATCTTACCAAAGTATAATTTTTCTAAAAAAAGAATTAATTCACCGCCGAACGAATTGACCAATAGTCATTTTATGCTATACTGACTTTATCAAGTAGGAACGTGCAATAATGTCAAAGGCATTTAGAGAAAGGAGAAAATAAAATGGCGAATAAAAGTTATATAAAATTTGGTGCTGTGGCAGCAGCGGCAGTTGCAGCAGGAGCGACGGTGATTGTGTCAAAAAATAAAAAAGAGACACGTAGAAAGGAGGTTGCTGAAAAAGTAAGTCGGTTTTGTAATACAGAACGCGGACGATTTGAAAGGAACAACAAAGGAATATATTACAGTAATGGCAACTATGAGGCGTTTGCCCGTCCACTAAAACCGGAAGGCGTTGACGATAAGTCTGCATATATTGTGGGAAGTGGACTTGGTGCCCTTGCCGCCGCGTGCTTCCTTGTGCGCGATGGACAAATGAAGGGAGAACATATCCATGTGCTTGAAGCGATGGATATTCCTGGCGGTGCGTGTGATGGCATCTTTGATCCTTCCAGAGGTTATATTATGCGCGGCGGGCGCGAGATGGAGAACCATTTTGAATGCTTGTGGGATTTGTTCCGAAGCATTCCTTCTCTCGAGACACCAGATGTCTCTGTATTGGATGAATACTACTGGTTGAATA
>BLMC01000165.1 GCA_011959805.1 Lachnospiraceae bacterium
CGATTGTTTCGCCGTCTGTGCCTTTTGTCATGTTGCCTTCATGTGCGTAAATATTTTGATACGCAAGAAGGTACATATTCTTGTTGTAAAGAATCCTGTACAGTCTTTCAAATTTGTAGTTTTTGTCTTTGTTGTGGTTGATTAGACTGTTTAACACCTTTTCGGGATTTCTCATCGTGTATCACACACCTTCCTAAATTAATGTTAAAGTATTTTAACTGCCGCCCTTCGCCATGTAAGAGTCATTAACTCTCTCGAACTACTACGGCGGCTCCGTTGCCTTGCCGAATATTCAGTATCTGTATACATAGCCCATTTGGGCATTTCGGTTTAGGCAATCCCCGTTTACAGCAATATAACGAGCTTTTACAGATTGTCGGTATCCGGTTTCCGTCCTTTTATGCTTATTGCATATGCGCTGTTATACATCCGGCTTTTCTATCTCGAACAGTGACAAAAAAGTATAACAGTACAGCGTTTATAACTATCTTCCGCTGTAGTCCCGACACAAACCACTTAGACTGCCGTTCACCCAGTTTGGGGTTAATCCTCATATCTGTAACTTTCACCTGCATTCAGTCGCAGCCTGATAGTTGGCTGACTTATGCTTTTACTGACATGCTACTTTCCCTGCTATTTGGTTTCCCTCACAGGTCGGTCAGTTGGTGACAGGCTTTCGGAATCTTGCCTGATACTTGCTAATGTATATTTATATTGTTGCCTTTACGGGCGCACGTTCCAGATCGGCTGGGCGCCACGGGCAGTCTAAATCATGGGAGGCAATCAGTTTTGTCTGCACATTCGTCCCCGCACCCATTTTCTGTGTACTACCCAGCAGGACACGCACTTGTCCACTGCGGACTTTCGCAAACAGTTCCGCTTTCTGTGCTTCTGTACTAGCGTTATGAATAAAAGCAATCTGTTCTGCCGGAATCCCTTTTGCAATCAGTTTTGTTCGGATATCCTCATAGACGCTTGCCTCCATTGCGTTTTCTTCTGGTGCTGCTTCCCTGTCCGGTGATGCTTCTGTTGTATCATTTTTGGCGCTGTCCCCTTCGGAACGCCCTCTTGGTGTGGAAAGGTCCGAAAAAATAAGCTGCGTCCCTTTCTGCGGTGTGCTGTCCTTCCATATTTGAAACACATTATTGACACAGGCATTGACCTTGCTGCCGGGATCGTCTGGAAGCAGCGGATTTATGATGCGCTGGTCAAGTGCCAGCTTGCGCCCGTCTGATGTTATCTTGAGCATGTTGTCAATTCGTGGGTCGATCCGCTCCTTGCGTATCTTTTCCGCACGGTCGGCAAGCCCTTTTACCATCAATTTCTGTGCCTCGCTTGGCTCTGTCTGGACAGTGATATATTCTACTTCTGGCACAGGGAGCTTTAGCATATCAGCAGTCTGTATGTCAGCAGCTTCTTTCCACCGGCTGATTAACTCTGGTAAGTTATAAAAACGGGCAAAACGGGTTTTCAGACGAAATCCAGTTCCCTCTGGCTTCAGCTCTACCGCTGTCACTTGTTCCCCAAAAGTTGCCGCCCAGTTATCAAAGTGTTTCAGGCTTCGGGTTTTTCCAGTGCTGTCCTGATAGCCCTGTTCCAACATGTTATACTGGAGGTAACGCATCATGGTGTAAAGTTCCACCATTGAATTGCTCACAGGCGTGCCAGTAGCGAACACTACACCACGTCCTCCAGTCAGTTCATCCATATAACGGCATTTTGCAAACATATCACTCGATTTTTGTGCATCTGTCTGGCTGATGCCAGCCACATTGCGCATTTTTGTATGCATGTAGAGATTCTTAAAACTATGTGCTTCGTCCACAAACAAACGGTCTACGCCAAGTTCTTCAAAGTATACTGTGTCATCTTTTTTCTTATCATACAATTTCTGGATTTTTGTTTCCAAAACCTTTTTGGTTTTCTCCATTTGCTTAATGGTAAAATTTTCTTCCCTGTTGATTTTTGCTTCACGGATTGCCTCCACAATCTCCTCAATTTGTGCCTGCATAATAGCTTCCTGACGTGCTGGAGAGATAGGAATTTTTTCAAACTGGCTATGCCCAATAATGACAGCATCATAGTCCCCTGTTGCGATACGGGCGCAGAACTTCTTCCTATTCTTTGGCTCAAAATCCTTTTTTGTAGCAACCAGCACTTTCGCACCCGGATAAAGGGTTAAAAAATCGCTGCCCCACTGCTCTGTCAGATGATTGGGAACAACAATCATTGATTTTTTACATAAGCCAAGCCGTTTGGACTCCATTGCAGCGGCAATCATTTCAAAAGTTTTGCCTGCCCCTACCACATGTGCCAGCAAGGTATTCCCGCCATACAGGACACGCGCCACAGCATTTCTCTGGTGACGTTCCAATCGTATTTCGGGGTTCATACCAATAAAGTGAATATGTTGCCCGTCATATTCGCGTGGGCGTGTGGAATTAAATAGTTTGTTATAAGTAGCACATAGATCAGCACGACGGTCTGGGGCTTTAAAAATCCAGTTCTGAAACGCCTCCTTTAATGCATCCTGCTTCTGCTGTGCAATCGCAGTTTCTTTTTCATTTAGTACACGGCTTTCTTTCCCGTCAGTGTCATAGTGAGTGTCAAAAATCTGCACGCTGCGCTGGTTCAGGCTGGCTTCAAAAATTTCATAGGCATTGATGCGTTTAGTTCCATAGGTATTCCAGACACGGGCATTGGTGGGGCTGTCCTCCCGTTTCCCTTTCAAACGCCATTCCCCTGTAACATCAGAATACATCATATCAATTTTTCTATTCTGCAAATAGTAAGGTGTCTCTAACAAATCGTACAAAAACCGTTTATAGTATTTTGTATCTATCCACGGTGCGCCAATGCGAACACTGATTTCTGGTGCTGTTAGATCTTTGGGCTGTACGCTTTCCAGTGCTTCCACATTGACTGCAAACTCTGGGTGTTCCTCTGCTGCTTTTCGGGCAGTTTCTAATTTTTGGCGCACATTGCCAGAAAGATATTCGTCTGCTGGCTTCCAGCCTTTTTTCCATTCTGTACCGCCTGCCGAAAAATCAAAGGGTCCCGTGTCAGGGTCTTTGAAGATAATCCCCTTTAAATCTGTAACAATCCGCAGAATTGTTTCCTTGTAGTTCTCACCATTTCCACCCATCAAAGAAGCCATAAAATCTAAGTCCACACAGGCACGTTCTCCAATGGATACACCAAGCGCCTCCACCGCTGTATCTACACTGGTGACAGGCTTCCTGTGCTGTATTGTACGTTTACTGAACATATCCGCTTTGCGTTTAAAATTTCCTTCTTCATCTAGCACCTCCAGCGAACACAGCAGTGGATAGGAAGAATCCTGTCGAAACGCCAGCCTGTTTCCCGAACTGTTAAGCCGCCCATATTTTTTCTGGAAATTGTCATAAAGAAGGTTTAACCGCGCCTGTTCTGATTGGATTGCCTCCTCTTTTGCACCGTTAAGCTGCAGGTCAATCAGTTTCCTTGCACTGTCACGAATCCCAATCATACCCTTGATACGGGCAGCCGGCATTTTTCCTTGCTCGGTAAGTGTCATGCGGGAGTTTTCACGGAAATAGAGTTTTCCATCCTTTTCAGCAAAACTAAAATTGCGTACATTGGGATCTGCTGGTATGGATTCCCCTTTTTCGGTTTTCTCCTGTTCGGGTGCGTCCAGATGGAGCAGCTCTTTATTGGGTGGCGCAATTTGTTTCACTGCTTCTGAAAGCTGCGCGGCAAGGTCTGTATCCTCTATAGGCAGACAAGCCGTTTCCGCCTTATTCCCGTACATATTCTCCCAGAAAGACATCTTTCCAAGTACCATTTCTGGGTGCTGCAAATAATACTTGTTTATTGGCACACCGTCCTCTGTCTGCCCAGTCTGTACCCAATCCGGCAGTTTTTCGGGCGCGCTGCCTCTCTTTTGGAAAAAGAGAATGTCACAGGTCACTTCGGTTCCAGCGTTGGCTTTAAAGGCGTTATTTGGCAGACGGATCGCACCCAAAAGATCTGCTTTTTGCGCCAGCCCCTCCCGCACTCTGCTGTTTGCTTTATCCAGCGTTCCTTTTGTTGTGATAAAGGCGACCACACCGCCAGGACGCACTTTGTCCAGTGTTTTTGTCAGAAAATAATCGTGAATAAATAGATTTTGCTTGTCATATCGTTTATCATGGACTTTATATTCCCCAAATGGCACATTCCCAATCGCAAGGTCAAAAAAGTCGTCTGGGTGTTCTGTCTTTTCAAAGCCTCCTATGGTAATGCCTGCTTTCTGGTAAAGCTGTTTCGCAATCCGTCCCGTTAGGCTGTCCAGCTCTACACCATAAAGGTTGGATTGCTGATATTTTTCTGGCACAAGCCCAAAAAAGTTACCAATACCGCAACTAGGTTCCAGAATATTCCCAGGTGTAAACTCCATCGTGCCGACTGCTTCATACATCGCCTTAATAACAGTTGGGCTAGTGTAATGGGCATTTAAAACGGTGCTTCTTGCAGACTCATATTCTTCTGGTGTTAAAAGTTCCTTTAATTTAGCATATTCCGTTGCCCATTTTTCATTGGCAGCATCAAATGCCTGGGCAAGCCCGCCCCAGCCCACATATTTTGCAAGTGTTTCCTGCTCCTCTGATGTGGCAAGACGATTTTCAGCTTCTATCTGTTTTAAAATTTGAATAGCCGCAATATTATTCTGAAATTTGGATTTCTGCCCACCTGTACCGAGTGTATCCTCTGTAATATGGTAATTATGGCGGTCTGTGCCAAAATGCAGTTTTTCCACAACAATCTCATACGGAAGTCCCCTGCTGGAAATACTTTCTGTTTCTGCTGTGGCAATCTGCCCGCCTTCGATTTCTACCATTTCTACAGATTGCTTTACTGCTTCTACAGATTGCTTTACTGCTGGTTCTGCCATTTCAGACGCTTGTACGATGTCTGAACTTACTTCTTGTTGCATTTCCTGTTCTTTTTCCACGAAATCACGGACAAAAGAAACAGATTCATCACGAAAGATTGGAAACCAGCCCTTTAATTCCATATCCCGTAAATGAACACGCCCGTTTGCATAATCTACGCTGTCAATCTCCATACGCCGTCCATCAATGGTAAGCTGCATTTTCAAAGGAATAAAGTCGGCAATATCACACTCCTTTACAACCTCATAAGAGGCATTTTCCCCTCGGCTTTGATCTGGCTGGGCTATTAAAACGCTTTGCCCACGTTCCAGCAGATTCTTTAATATGGACTGCCATTCTTCACTGCCTGTGACTGCCGTTTCCCCAAGTCCAGGGATTACCTGTGTCACAATCTTTGTCCGCAAAACAGGTGCGGCAGCTTGTGCATCTTTTCCGTAAAACAGATAACGACTCCCCACTTTTATGCCAATCAGCTTATCTGGGTACTGTGCCTTTAAATTTAAGTATTCCTCTACATTTGGAAGAATGTCTTGTGTTATTGCGGCTTCCTTTGCCTGTATTGATGTTTTTGTAATAATTTCTTTATTCTTTGGTATTTCTTTTTCTGTGTCTTTCTG
>BLMC01000166.1 GCA_011959805.1 Lachnospiraceae bacterium
TAATCACAAGAAAAGAGGTACTCATTATGTCACAGAACTACACTCCCGAATTTAAGAAGAAGATTGTCCGCCTTCATGAGCAAGAGGGACGAACCTACAAAAGTATCACCGCATAGTATGGTGTATCCAAAGCCAGCATCTCCAAGTGGTGCAGCGAATTCAGCAAAGAATGCCAAACAGATCCTAAAGCCAAATAAAATTATGACTCTATGAAAGAGAATCTCCAGTTAAAACGGGAGAATAAAGAATTACGAAAGGAGATCACATTTCTAAAAAAGCAGCGGCATATCTGTCATTTTATCATATTAAGTAACTTATTGTACTATTTCAATAAATTGTTATTGAAATCTTAAAAAGCGTAAAAACTTTTTAGAATATACCTATACATTGATTATACCAATTTTTAGCATCTTCAAAATTAATAATTTTTTTCATATCAGTTTCATCTTGAATCTGTCTTTTTATTTCTTTTACAATTAATGGATGATTTTTAAACTTATCGTATTCAATAGATTCATCTTCGTCTTCATTCAAATAAGCTAAAATAAAATCTAAAGTGAGTAATCTAAAAGCCTCTTCATATATTGGTTCATCAATTAAATAATCTAACCATTCCTCTATATGATTCGCAAATATATTTGCTATACATAAATCAAACGTATATTCAATTTCATTGCAGAGATTATCCGACCTTATTTTTTCATGAAAATACCATATGCTGTCATCTGCTTCCAAATCATTTAAAATAATCATCCAAAATTTATCCAAAAGTTCCCTATATTGTTCAATACTGCTCCATATTTTTCCCTTGGCTAATTTCTTATAAGTATAAAATTGTCTTTCCAAGCACATAAGCGCCAAAATTCTTTTTTGCTTTTGAGTAAATATTGACATCCTTTTTTCATTTTCAATCTTATACTTATCTAAAAAATTCATTTACAATAACCATAACCCTTTCACATAATCTCTTTTAAATCGACATCTCTTATCTTCTTTTTCCTTGGGTACAGTAGGGGTAATTTGATGCACTTTTTCAATTTCCATTTTTTCTGCACAACTTTTACATGATAAGTGAGAACAAGCCTCCCTTGACTCATCAACAGTACCACACACAACAACAGGGAGTGTTTTCAATTAAGCCTTGTAAATACTGAACTTTCCAGTATTTTAGTAAGCATAAATTCTTAACAATGGAAATCACAAAGACGCAAAACATCAAATTGTGTGTAACTACTTGCTTGACTATGGTTTAATCTAAAACTTACTTTAACTCTATTCTTCCACTCCTAAAATTCTACTATCGCACTTTTTCGTCTGTTAACACACTCCTTTACTCATTAAGGAATGCTTACTAATACAACTGCATAAGCGAAAAGTTCTATTTATTCATCTTCATCATCATTTAACCAATTCACCCAATATTTTGCCATATTCGCAATTCTTATATATTTAGATTGGCCTTTCTGTTGAATAAATTGGATATCTTCTTCCTCTCCAATCCAGATTAATGCTTCAAACGCTTTTTTTAATCATCATTACTCCATGAAGGATTATTTGAATCTATAGCCCTTTTTATAATATTTGCTGCAGAAGAATGTAATTGTGTTGGCATAAATGCTAATATATCCAAAATAAACCAGTGAGGATAAGTATTATTGTCTGTTTTCAAGATTTTTGAAAAATATCTATCTGAGGGGTGCACTATAGTTGCTAACTCCCATTCTGTCTTATTTCTCCAGTCCCCTGTTTGTATACCTTCTTTATAGTATTTTACTATTTCATTTTCTGCATTTATTATCTTGCTCATTTGTTCTTCCATTTCTTTATTTAATTTTGAATAAAGAGAAGAGTTTGGAGCCTTTATTGCTTTTTTAATTTTGGACTATACTCAATTATTACCTCCTTTATACTATTCATTTATAATATATTACTTCCCACGTTTTTGTCTCATCATTAAATACTAAAATACTTTGTATATTATCGTTAAAAGCTTTTAGACCATCTTTGCTATTTCCTAATCCATAACTTAGCGTTCCTCCACTTTCATGTTTTAATTCTACTTTTCCCCTTCCTTCAGGCGAATCAATATGTGGATGCTTAGGAAACATATCTCTGACAGAGCCATGTGTAGCCCCCATATCTTGTAATGTCTTTTCAGTTCCTTCTGATACTTCAAATTTTACAATTTTACTATACTTTTAGGAGACTGCCCTGAATGAGCTGGAACTGTTTTGGGACAAATGGGCCACCAAATACTCGAAAATCTAAAAATCCTGGCACGACAACCGGACAACCCTGTCCACATATTTCAAATATCCAGAAGCGGTCAGGTGACTGGTTTACACGACGAATGCGATCGAAGGATTCAACCGCCAACTGCGAAAAGTAACCAAATCCAAAACCGTGTTCCTCACCTGCGACAGCTTATTAAAAATACTGTACTTGACAATGATGGACATCACAAAGAAATGGACGCGACACCACTAGAACTGGGGACAGAGCCGTTCCCAGCTGGAGATTTATTTTGAGGAACACTTATCTGGCAGGAATCTGTAAGGGGGATTTTTAAGGAGCTGCATTGACAGGAATAAAATACCCTGTACAATAAATACAGACAAGAGCAGAACCAGAAGGTCGACTCTGCCCGCTTACAACTATTCATAAATCTTATGTCAGTTTTTTGGATTTACACAAAACTTGAAACTGTCTCGCATACTTTTTACTCTCAAATTCTAAAAAAGAATAGAATTTATCTCTTTAAATTGATCTTCTAATGTACATGCATAAAATACTTGTGATGAATACTTTTCTTTATAAATGCAAATTACTTCATCGTCATTATTTCCATAAAACTGAGGCCATTTTGAAAGATTATACTGTTTTAACTGAAACTTTTTTTGTATCCTCTCTGTTTGCTGAGGTGTACACGTAAGATTGCCTTTACTATATGGTAACCAAAACAGTGCTTGCCAATATGCCATGACATATAAAAATTTTTCTAGTGTCTCACTATCTAATTCATCATGTATAGTAACTCCATTTAAAATGCGACGATATACTGGTGGATTATTAGATTCTAACTTATCCATATCAATATACCAGTAAAGCTCCTCTTTCTTTGATTTACAAAAACATAGATAATTACCATAGTTCAAAACTTCAAGTCTTGCTGGCATATAAAAATCATAATTTGCATGATTTAAACCAGGATGTTTTCCCATCTGCCAATAGTATTGTATCAAAACACTTGGTAATTCACCAAATTTAGTAATTGCTTTTGAGATTGTTTTCTGTGAATAACCAATATTATCTTTAATATGATACAATTTTCTAATCTCATCAAAATTCATTACATTTTACCTCATCTCTCTTGAAATATTAATGTACATATACTATCTGCATTAATATCTTTCATATTAATGCAGATTAGTGACTTCCTAACCAAGTTAGTTTTTTAATTTTTAACAGCTCTTGTATAAACTGACCTGGTGTAAAACTTATATTAAATCGTTTTTGTCTTAATGACATTTTTGTTCCTCGTATTTCTATCAGTTTTAACATACCCAAACACCTCTTACGAATGATATTCTGATTTTGTGTCACTGTCTTATCCAGTGTTGTGTTGGCATCCTTCTTAAATGTTACATCCAATTGCCAATACATACTCTCCACTGCCCAATGTCCTCTTACAACACGACTGAACAATTTAATCTCTTTTCTGAGGCTGTTTATATAATACCAACATTCCTTTGCCTGCGTTTCTTTCGGATGGTTTTCTTTTCCAGCCCTATACTTTTTAATCCTTTCCAACTCCTATGTCCTTCCATCCACCTAATATCCTCTGTCTGGTAATACCTCCTTGTCTCTGTCTGACCATGTGTCTTCTCTATTGTTTTCTTATATCCAGCACTTTTCTTCAGACTTTCACATACTTGTGTTTCTTCAAAATACAGACGTATATCTGTCTCCAGATTCCCATGATTTCCTTTTACTGCTAATACATAATCTGCCCGTCTTTTTCGTATTGTTTCTGCGATTGCAGTCTGAGTTCCCATTTCATCAATTGTCACA
Organism: Lachnospiraceae bacterium; assembly: GCA_011959805.1. Lineage (GTDB taxonomy): Bacteria > Bacillota > Clostridia > Lachnospirales > Lachnospiraceae > COE1. The sequence goes on from BLMC01000166.1 coordinate 4,072, forward strand.
ACCTATCCTTTTATCTCTATTGCTCTAAGTGCCTTGAAAATTGCTATAATTTTATTGCTTTTTTCCGCCACTGCCTTCTATCCCATACAATATCCATCTTCACGGTACCATGCAGAAACGGTATGGCAAGGTTTTGAGGCATTTCTCTTATTGGAGCACATGATTTTCCCATCTATACAGATAATCTTTTTAAGTTTCTCACCCTCATTACAATTGAGCACTTCCACTTTGCATAGAACTGGTGTAGATTTTCAGGGCGAATCATCCCCATGACTCAACGAATTGTATTATGAGATGGAACTCCATTTTTGAGTTTGATATACTTTTTAGATATTCCTTATTCCACAACGCAAAATCTGCAATCTATTCCCAAATATCTGTATTGGCCAGTGTTGCGAAAAACACAATGATAAGAATGTCTTTAATATTATGTCTTACTTTTTGCTCCTGTCTGACATCTTTAATTACTTCCATCCACTCTAATAAAAGTATATATTAAAAGTTTCAGGCATTTGATAATAAAATTTTGCACAAAATGACAAAGTTTTAGTTCTGGTTTGTTTAGGGTAATTTTCAAAAAATTGAAATTATGTGTAAATAACTAAAGGTAGATGGAATAAAACACCTACTCTTAACTATTTACTTATCATAGAAAGCCTTAATTTACAGAAATCATTTCATATACTCGTTTTATGAACATAAATTCTTAACGATGAAAATCATAAAGGCACAAAACTATTTACCTTCTCTGTTAACCCGTTATATAAATTCTACTGTATTACATTTAAAAGTAATAATTGACGTCCCACCATCCACTAATACAATTTTTAAAGTTCCATTGCTATATGAAATTTCCAAAATTGTATCATAATCAATATCTGCCTCTGCCTTATCTGAATCCCACATATAATCTTCAACTGAATTAAACTCCAATAAAACTTCCTTTAACTCATCATCCCCCTCTTTATATCCTTCTTGTTTCCACATACACAAATCAATCTTTAATTTAACACTATTATTTTCATGAAACAATTCAATAACATTACTATCATGAAAATTATATTTTTGGATGATATCCCCTATTTGCATCAATCTTCACCTCCAATTACTATATGTGATGCTTTAGAACCTTTACCTACTGGGTTTCCTTCTATGTCATAATAATAATCTACTTTCTTTTTAGTATAATTATTATTGTAAATGTGATAGTGATCCATTGATTCAAACCCAGATGCTCCTTCTACACCTTTTTCATATCTTATTCCTTCCCCTTCTACCGTCATTGCATAGACATCATTAACTCTTTCTTTCACAATTTCCTGTTTGACTTTCATAATTACTTTAGAAGTAATTTGTTCCTTCTCGTAAACTTCCTGCTCTAAATTACTTTCCAAATAATCTAACACAAAACCATTTTTTCTTATAAATTCCATTTTAACCTCC
>BLMC01000167.1 GCA_011959805.1 Lachnospiraceae bacterium
GGCATGAAGTTAATACAGATTTTTGCGCGCGAACAAGAGAAGTTTGAAGAATTTTCAGAAAGGAGCGAACAACTTTTTAAAGCAAACTGGCGTGAAGTCCTAATTTTTGCGGTATTTCGTCCATCGATTTACATGTTGTCTGTCTTTGCAATGGTGATTGTTATCGGTCAGGGGAGTGCGTCAGTGTTGGCGGGAACGGTTTCTTTGGGGACACTGTTTGTTTTTATCAACTATATCAGTTCTTTTTTTGAGCCGATTCAGGAGTTAGCAGAGCAGTTTGGAACATTGCAGTCGTCACTTGCGTCTGCGGAAAAAATTTTTTCTATTTTGGATGAAAAGCCAGAAATCGTGAATCCGAAACATCCAAGAACAGTTGCAATGAACGGACGGATTGAATTTCGGCATGTCTGGTTTGCCTACGAAAAAGAAGAATATATTCTAAAAGATGTGAGTTTTTGTATTGAACCAGGAGAAAAAATTGCTTTTGTGGGAGCTACGGGCGCTGGAAAATCTTCGATACTTAATTTGATTGGACGCTACTATGATGTTCAGCGGGGAGAGATTTTAATAGATGGTGTAAATATTAAGGAGATTGACAAGGATGCTCTGCGGCGTGCGATTGGCCAGGTGCAACAGGATGTATTTCTCTTTACAGGCGATGTTAAGGGCAATATCTCATTACATAATGAGGACATTTCGCAAGAAGAAATTGAGCGTGCTGCGCACATTGTAAATGCAGATTCTTTTATTGACAAGATGCCAAACGGCTTTGATGAGCCAGTGACGGAGCGCGGCAGTACGCTTTCTGCAGGACAGCGGCAGTTGCTTTCCTTTGCGCGCACACTTGCATATCAACCGACAATTCTTGTGTTAGATGAGGCGACGGCCAACATTGATACCGAGACAGAGAGCCTTATCACACAAGCATTAGAGAAACTGATGGAGGGGAGAACAACAATTATGGTTGCCCATAGGCTTTCCACAATTCAGCATGCCGATAAGATTATTGTCATGCATAAGGGAGAAATTCGGGAAAGTGGCACACACCAAGAACTTTTACAGTTGGGTGGAATGTATCGGAAATTGTATGATTTGCAGCTTGTAGAGGGGTAGTAACAATTAAATTTGTGATAGTAAAGGGGAATTTTTATGGGAAATTATAATTTCAAAGTAGATTTAAAAGGAATTATTAGATTGCTGAGTGACAATTTGTATTCTAGCGACAAGGTTTTTCTGCGGGAACTTTTGCAGAATGCCGCGGATGCGATTGAGGCGCGGAAAAAAGCAGGTATACCTTGTCCAGAACCAAAGATTACAATTACATATCGTAGAACCAAAGACGGCGCTGAACTTATTTTTGCAGACAATGGAATTGGATTGACAAAGGAAGAAATTCATACATTTTTATCTGTGATTGGGCAGTCTTCCAAGCGCGATGATACTATACGTAACAGTTATATTGGACAGTTTGGAATTGGATTGTTGTCCTGTTTTCTGGTGGCAAATGAGATTAAAGTGATTACTTGTTCTATTGTGGAAGGGAAATCGTATCAATGGATAGGGAAAAGTGATGGTTCCTATGTCATTACAGAGCCAAAGAAACAGATTGATGCAGGAACACAGGTTCTTTTAAAGCTTACTGGTGCAAAATATCAGTTTTTTACAGAACAGGAAATAATTGATGACCTGTCAGAGTACGGTTTTTTGTTAAAACTTCCAATATTTTTTGACGGAGAAAACCAGAAACGGATTGTCAATGGCAATTTTATTCCGTGGCGCCAATCCTTTAGTATGGCGGATGAGATTATGAGTTTTGGTGAGCAGGTTTTTGAGGAGACATTTTTGGATGTGATTCCGCTAATAGGAGATGACATTAGAGGATATGCCTATATTTCTACTCGACAGACTAGCGCAAACACACCAATTCGTCACAAGATTTTTTTACAGAATATGTATGTGACAGATGATGGGAAAGAGTTAATACCAAAATGGGCATTTTTTACCCGTTGTATTGTCAATTTCGACGATCTGACGCCGAATGCTTCTCGAGAGGGATTTACAAAAGACCATAAACTATTGAAGGCAAAGAGCCAGATTGAAAAGTGTATCTTTGACTATTTTGTGTCGTTGTCTCAGTACGATGTGCGCAAGTTAAAACAGCTTACACAGATTCATAATGTTGCAATCAAATCGTTGGTAATCGAAAATGATCAGATTTTTAAGTTATTTTTTCCATTTCTCACATTTCCAACCAGTCAGGGAATTTTGACGGGATTTCAGATTGTGAACGCATCGAAGAAGATTCCAGTAAACTATTGTTTGCAAGTGGATGATTTTAGGCGGCTTAGTCCACTTTTGGAAGGAACAGAAAGTCTTCTTGTAAATGGTGGTTATCTCTATGATGCAGGCATTTTGCAAAAGTTGCCCAAATATTATAAAAATGTAAAGATTGCGGTGTTTGATAATCGCTCTTACGATAATTTATTGGCGGATGCACCAGTGGAACAATTGAGAGAAATGCAATTTTTTCTCGACTATGCCCGTCAGGCATTGGAGGTATCTCACTGTGGTGTCTCATTGAAAAAATTTTCACCTGTCAGTTTGCAGGCGTTGTATGTGCAAGGCGAGGATGCACTGTTTCAGGAGACAATGGACAGCAACAATTTTTCAGGATTTTTTGAGGGATTTGACTTTGGAGATTTAGAGGATGAACGAGACACAAATATGTTGTATCTAAACAGTGACAATAGTTTTGTCCAAAGCCTAGGACAAGTTCAGGATGCAAAACTTGTCCAAACTATAATACAAGTAATCTACATACAGGCGTTGCTTGCGGGTCATTATCCGCTTAAGGGGACAGAGATGGAGATAATGAATAGAAGTTTGCAAAAATTAATGGAATATGCTCTTTATGGGAGCGACATGGAGGGAATTTAATATGATGCTTGGTGGTTTTGGCGTTGGGGTAGAGCAACTAAAAAACGATGAGCTTGCCAGATTGGTGAGAAGTGTACAGAATATGTCACGTGGTAGTTATCAGATGTATAATCAGAATTATGAGTCACTGTCCTCAATGCTTAAGAAAATTTTACAGCTTTCTAAACAAGAGAAGGAATGGTATTTATATTTTGAAACGATAGATGATTTATTGAATCTAAATAGCCGTGTTCATAATTATGCAGAGATTGTAAAATATGCAGAGGTGTATTATAAAGATTATGATGCACATATGGAAGAGGAACTTCCCAATTATCCTAATACGCTTTTGGGGGCTTTAAATACTTGGATTTATGAGAAAATCTTTGAAGCATATTATGAGTATTATCAGATTGATGATGCAAAAATGGAAATTTTTTTACAACGATATGAACAGGTAGCACTTCGGTTTGGCAAGGAATACACCTATTATTCCGATTTGATAAAGTTGGGCATGTTGTATCGGGATATAGAGCGAACGCAGGAGGCTGCGCGTAAATTTTTAGTTTATGCAGATGATATGGCACGAACATATTGTTATGTCTGTGGTCATTTTCCGTATTTGGGACAGCTTCTTTTAACGGGGCAAGACCAAAAAGCAGAGGAACTGATGCTAAAGATGCTTCACAAAAATATTCCACAAAAATATCAGTGGTGTTACAGACAGTGTGAAATGGCACAGTTGGATGCTATGTATGTGTGCATGTTGTGTATGTCTGTGCGCAGCGGCAGAATAGATGCATTTCACTACTTTTATAAGAAATATTGGAGTAAGTTAGAGCGCAAAAATCAATGCGCTCCAGATAATGGCTCTTTTCAGAGATTAATGGGCGTTTATGGTGGATATTTTGACAGGATAGAGGAAGATTTGCAAGAAGCGTTGGACAATATTAAAGAGGAAAACAAACATACGACAATCGGAAATATGTATGAATTTTTACAGTGGTGGTGCTATTTTTGTTTGGTGGATAGAGGTGGTATCCATAAGATTTCCATTGCGTTGCCAGAATTAGAGTTAGATGAGAATGGACAAGTGTCAACGTTAGAATTTAGTGATTATTTACAGAAAAAAGCAGATATTTATGGAAGAAAATTTGCGCAGGTAAGAGCGAAGTTTGATTATGATCACGTGAAGGCAGATTACCAGGAGGTGTTTTTGGAGGGAAAATAAATGCAAAGAATAAGAGGAACAAAAACATTTATTTTTTTCATCGTAATCGCAATATTTTTTGTGGTATCTTGCGGAGACAAGGAGGTAAAGACTACTAATGATGTACAGACAATTGAAATGCCAACCGAATTGTCAGAGGAAGGGCAATCTGAGAGCACAGAGAAAGAAAATCTTCCTGAAAAAGAGCGGCCTAAAGTAAAAGGAATCTATGTGACGGGAAATGTGGCAGGCAGTGAGCGCATGGATGACTTAATTGCACTTGTGGACGCGACAGAACTCAACACAATGGTGATTGACGTAAAAAATGACGAAGGGGAAATCACTTGGAAAATGGAGACAAGTTCTGTGCAGGCGATGGGGAATGGTGTTGCATATATTAAAGATATTCATGCGCTTATGACTGTTTTAAAAGAACATGGAATTTATACCATTGCGCGCATTATTTGTTTTAAGGACCCAGTATTTGCACAAAATCATTTAGATTGCGCCTTGACAAAGGCGGATGGTGCCTTTATTACAGACGCCTATGGTTTGGCGTGGGTCAATCCTTATCAGGAGGCAGTGTGGGGCTATTTGACAGAAATTGCACTGGCGGCGGCAGATGTAGGATTTGATGAGGTGCAATTTGATTATGTTCGTTTTCCAATTGGTAGTGATGCGGATGCTGCTGACTACGGCGTAGATATGACAACTTATACAAAGGAACAGGCAATATCAGGCTTTTTGACTTATGCAAGCGAACGGCTGCACGAGAAAGGTATTGTTGTGACGGCAGATGTGTTTGGGACTGTGATTGGCAGCGACACAGATATTGAGCGTGTTGGACAAAATTACGCTGCGCTTGGAAACATTGTAGATGTGTTAAGCCCTATGGTTTATCCTTCTCATTATGGACCAGGTGTATTTGGTTTTGAAGTGCCTGATGCACATCCATATGATACTGTGCAACAGGCATTATTATTATCGCAGGAAGCACTAAAACAGGATACGGAAGAAGACCAAAGCACTGTCATTGTGCGTCCATGGTTGCAGTCCTTTACAGCGACGTGGGTGAATGGTCATATATCTTATGGAGAAAAAGAGATACAAGAGCAGATACAGGCGGTGTATGATGCTGGATATGAGGAGTGGATTTTGTGGAATGCAACATGCCGCTATCCACTAAAAAGTACGGAAACTGAGGAAATAGATCCATAAAGAAAGTGCATGGAGAAGATAATTTTTGTACATAGTTTGTATACAGATATATCAGATGTGGTATGACTCCCGCCTCTGTAGGCGGCGAGCTGCTTATTTGTATCATTGGCGGGATTCAATCCCCC
>BLMC01000168.1 GCA_011959805.1 Lachnospiraceae bacterium
ACGGCAACTGCGGGTTGTTGGAAATCTGTCTGCGCAACATCAAAAGAGCATGGTCATGTGGAGAAACTGCATGGTGTAGTACATCATCGCGCAGTTTCAGGAATAGTATGCGCAGATATTGTGTGATGATGGGATTGTCGTTTTTATTAGACATATTGGTGGCGTCATTTGCTTTTGCATGATGAAAGGAGCGAGAAGTACCTGTCCACAGGGAAGTTTCCCATGTAAGTAGCTGGATAAGATTATGACAGTAATCTGGGTCTGAGATTGGAAATGGGCGGTTGGTTTGTGGAAAATTTTGCACAAAGGTTTCATCTGAGGAGAAGCGCACCCAGTCATCACTATAACAGTCTGTACTGGCACTGTACCAGATAGGAGTATGTGGCGGGTAGAGCATGGCACAGTGCGCGGGAAATTCTTCTATTACACCGTCAATACAAAAGCGAGCAGGGGTGTGTGTAATCAGAAGAAGATAGCAGTCGTAACCTTCCGCGACTTCAAATACAAAATCATGAGGATGCTGAGCGTCATAACCAGTAAAATGGATGTAATTCATAAGGATTCCTTTATTATTTCAAGAGTATTTTTTCATTATATTATAACAGATATGCTTTATAGTCTGCAATATTATCAAGCATCGAATTAGAAGACAAAAATCATTCTAGCATAGACAGTAGTTTGTCTTAATTCGTTTGAAGTGGTACAATAAAAGCAAGGTAGGATGCGCGATTACAGTATTGAAAAAATAGGACATAATTCAATTATTTTGGGAATAAAAATAAACTTTTGTAGATAAATAAATGACATTTTATTGATTTTGTGTTAAAATATTTGTGGTAAGTAAAAAGAAATATTAATATTTTGTTTAGGGAAGGAGTTTTAAATGGAAAAATATTTACCTGTTATGAATGAAGATTACAAAAGAAAGCATTATGCGAAAGGAGTGTTCACTTCGATCAGGAAGAAAACAGCAAAGATTTCTTTTGGAATCTATATTTTTTTCGGAATTGTGCTTTTAGGCGGTGCATATGGTGTCTATTGGGCACAAGGAATGATAGAAAATTACCGTCTGGAAGGACAAGAGGATCTTATAAGCACTGGCTATGTGATTATGGGAGTTTTTGCATTTTTTGCAGTTGTTGGCTTGGCTTGCATTATTATTACAATAGTTCGCCATATGCGGGGAGCGCAGAAATGGAAAGCAAAGTGTGCAAAAAATAATGGATATACGGTAAAAGACATGGATGAGTTTGAACGTCAAACAATGAATATGGAGTGCCGCGTAGTTAAGCTTCTTGGCACAGCGCAAGCTTTGGCGAACGGACAGTCGGACGGCATTTTGACAAAGGACTATATTTATTTGGCAGATGCACAACATTCGATTTTAAAAATTTCCGATCTTTCAGCGGCTTGCTTGGTAAAACAGACTATATCAGTAGATAGTATGCCAATACATAAAAAGCACGATTATCTTTTGGTTATGCTTTTAAGTAGAAATGGAAGTTGTGCTAACGCAGAATGTTCCAAGGAATCTGGTACAGAGCTGATTTCATTTTTAAAGAATAAAAATCCCAATATTTATACAGCGGATGAGAATATAATATCTGACGAAGACTTTAATCGTTTAAGATAAGAGATAATAAATAATTTTATTGTAGATGTACAAATTGGTTCTATGTCAGCAGAGCTAACTTGCACACTACAACAAGAATATCGATAGCAATAAAATGGACAAAGCAAAAATCACGTGTGTTTAAAGAATAAAAACGCATCGTGATTTTTTTATGCGCACGAACGCGAAGAAGAACTATGCAGCGAAAGCAGCCCGCGTAGGGGAAGGAACCTTTCCTACGCGATTGTATATAGGAAAGCTTTTTCTATTCATTTAAAAATAATTGTATATAAGAGAAATCTGTTGGCTGCATAGTAATATATATGAGGATAAGTCAAAAATTCGTGAGTAAAAGTCATTGTATCTAACATAGTAGCAAAATATAATATTGGTATCTATTTTAACAATAATAATGTTAGAAATTAAAGAAAATTTCTAAAATGCAAATAAGAATCTTATTGTTTTGACAGAGTAGTTTTATACGAGATGTGTGATGACTTTCGCCTCTGTAGGTGGTAAGCAACTAATTCGTATTAGTGGCGGCATGCAATCCTTCATCTGATATGTCTTCGGTGGATTGCAGAAGCGCACAAAAGAACGTCGATGGCGTTCTTGAAGGATGCAATTTTGCATATATGACGAAGAATGCTATAGAAAAGTACAAAAACATTTCAAAAATCGATAAACACAATAGGGAGGAGACTATGTTGGAGAAAAAAACAATTCGTGTAGATAGGGATGCGCAAGCAGTATTTTACAATTCTGTGGATTTTTGCATTGGAACAGGGCGTATGGGACTTGCCTTGACACAGGAATATCAAGAGCAGTTAAAATTGGTGCAGGAGGAAATTGGATTTTCCCATATTAGAGGGCATGGACTGTTCTGCGATGATATGGCAATTTATCAAGAATATGAGGAAAATGGTGTAAAAAAAGTAGAATATAATTACACATATTTGGACCGAGTAATGGATTTCTATAGAAGTGTGGGATTACGACCATTTTTAGAACTGGGCTTTATGCCAGAAAAGCTTGCACGTGGTACGCAGACCATCTTTTATTGGAAGGGAAATACGACTCCACCGCGCGATTATAATATCTGGTGTGAGATGGTACAGAGTTTACTGCGCCATTTGATGCAGCGTTATGGAGCAGAAGAGGTTGTAAAATGGCCGATAGAGGTGTGGAATGAGCCAAACTTGAGCGGATTTTGGGAAAATGCAGACATGCAAGAGTATTTTAGACTCTTTTGTGAAACTTTCCATGCGATTAAGGCGGTGGATGCTAGGTTTCATGTAGGTGGTCCCGCTGTTTGTGGTGGCACAGATGAGGTGTGGATACGTGCTTTTTTGGAGTATTGCAGAGAACAAAAGCTTGCAGTGGATTTTGTGACAAGACATCATTATACGATTGAACAGCCAGATTGTGTAGGACATTATGATTACGTAAAGCTGATAGACCCAAAAGAGGGATTTGCAAATTTAAGGACATCACGGGAAATTGTCGATTCTTTTGCGGAGTATAAAAATTTGCCCATTCATATTACAGAGTTTAACACTTCTTATACGCCAAAGAGTGTAATTCATGATACAAATCTAAATGCAGCGTTTATTGCGCATCAGTTGTCGCGGCTGGGTGATGGAAATGCATCGTATTCTTATTGGACATTCGGAGATGTGTTTGAGGAACAAGGAGTGCCATTTATACCATTTCACGGTGGATTTGGTCTGGTAGCGGAGGGGTGTATTCCCAAGCCAACATTTTGGACATTTGTCTTTTATAAAAAGTTGCAGGAAAGCGACGGTGCCTGTGTATACAAAGATGACAATCTGGTAGTGTTAAGGAAGCAGAACGGTGACTATCTAGGAGTGGGTTGGAATCCTGTGGAGGAGAATATACAACAGGACAAGAATATTGTGCTTTCTTTGGCGACAAACACAGGGGAATACGGTCTTTTAATAAAAACAGTGGATGAGGAGACTTGTAATCCGTTGAAGGTATGGCATGATTTGGGAGAGCCTGCAAATTTAACAAATGCGCAGAAAAAACTTTTGCGACAGGCAGCACAGCCTTTTGTACAGACAAACAGGTTAGAAAGTACAGATGCAGACATAGAGATATCGCTTTCATTAAAGAGAAATGCAGTTGTTTATTTTGAGGTTTGGAAGTGCGATGAGAAATCTGACCGCGGTTATGATTATAAGCGAGCTATTTGGGGATAGGATAAGAAGTGCGATACACGCTTGCAATAAATTGTAAGATGTTATACAGGAGGAAAAATATATGAGTACAGAAGAAATAGAAATAACGCAGAGTTATAAGGGTGTGGAGGATACGAATCCATTAATAACACAGCGCTTTGGTGCAGACCCTTATGCTATGGTTTACAAGGATACAGTATATATTTATATGACTGCGGACGCGCTGGAGTATGATAAGGACAAAAATATCAATGAAAATACATATAGTAAGATTCACCATATTAATGTTATCTCAACCAAGGATATGGTGAATTTTACAGACCATGGTTCCATCAATGTGGCTTCCAGTACCGGAATTGCAAAATGGGCAAAAAATTCGTGGGCGCCAGCTGCTGCTTGGAAAAAGATTGATGGGAAGGACCAATTCTTTTTATATTTTGCGGATGCGGGCGGTGGAATTGGTGTTCTACAAGCAGATACCCCAGTAGGACCATTTCGTGATCCGCTAAAAAAAGGGTTGGTCACAAGAGAAACACCAAATTGTGCCAATGTACTTTGGCTGTTTGACCCAGCAGTTTTAAAGGATGATGACGGGAGAGCCTATCTATATTTTGGCGGGGGTGTGCCAAAGGAGAAGGCTGATTTTCCCGGTACAGCACGAGTAGTAGAACTAGGTGCGGATATGATTCATATTGTTGGAGAGCCGCAAGTAATTGATGCGCCGTATTTATTTGAGGATTCCGGTATTCATAAGGCAGGTGGGAAATATTATTACACATATTGCACAAACTGGAATGTTGACGCAGCAGGCACAGAGCAGTATGGTTTTCATAATGGGGAGATTGCCTGTATGGTTAGCGATACACCAATGGGACCGTTTGTTTATCAGGAGACAATTCTTAGAAATCCAGGTAGTGTTTTTGGGTTGAGTGGTAATAATCATCACTGCATTTTTAAGTTTCATAGTCAATGGTATATTGCTTATCACACAAGAGTTCTTGAAAAGGCAATGGGGATAGAGAAGGGATACCGTTGTACTCATATTGATGCGTTTGCAATACAGACAGATGGTAGTATTGGCGAGATTAAACAGACTTTATGTGACAGAAAACAAATTCGATATGTAGATGCTTATCAACAAAATTCGGCAGTCAATTTTGCGGTGATGGCAGGGATAGATACTGTTGTGGCAAAAAAGAGTGGACAATGGGATGCAGGCGGCAAAGAGATGGTACTTACAGACATTGACAATGGTGATTTTATCAAGATAGCCGGGGTTGATTTTAAGCAAAGAACACCTAAATATTTTGCGGTAACGCTGCGGTGCAAAAAAGATAAAATGACAGAAGGTACGATACAAGCTCGCATCGATGGTCTAAATGGAGCAGTTTTGGCAAGACTTTGTGTCAATAACTTAACATCGGAACAAAAATTTGAAAAATATGAGGTGCCACTTTTGGCGTCAGTGCAGGGCATTCATAATTTGTATTTGATATTTAATGGCACAGGATATGAAGTAAAGGACTGGCAGTTTTTGGAATAAGATTCTTGCTGCGGCGTGCAATTTTAATTCTGCTGACATAGAACCAACTTGCACACTGAAAATCGTAACAGTTTAACAGCCTATTGATAAGTTGTCAT
>BLMC01000169.1 GCA_011959805.1 Lachnospiraceae bacterium
CCGCTTTTGCGGGCATACAAATCAGGATGTGTGAGATTTTAATTTCACACTACTTTCCAGAGTTTGCAGGAACCACTTATTAACTTGATAAATTTTCCAGGGAATGCTATAATATGAAAATGAAATACCAAAGTATAGACACAAGGAAAAGGGGATAATGATATGGCAACTTTATGGAAAGATGAATACAAAGTCGGCATTGATAAAATTGATAAACAGCATAAACAATTGTTTGATAAAATTGAACAGTTATTAGAAATTGCAAAAAGTGGTGACCGAAATAGCAACCAGCAAAAGTGTATGGAAATTATTGACTTTTTAGTAGATTATACGGTCTTTCATTTTGATACGGAGGAGGCACTTCAGCGAGATAGGAAGTACATAAGTTATACACAGCATATCAAGATACATATGGACTTTAAGAATACAGTTCAGGCGTATAAGGAGCAGCTCAGTAAAGACTTTTCTGCAAAGACATTAAAAAGCTTTATCGGAACGATGCTTGCATGGCTAGTAAACCATGTTTGTGTCTGCGATCGAAAGATTTTGAAGAATATGCCACTTCAGAGTATGGAATCTTTTGCGAATACAGAAAGCTTTATTGAAAATGTTGCGCATAAGCTTCTTACTGAAATGTATGATATTCCAATACGTGGTGTAAAGAGCTGTATCTATAAGGGAAATGTAGAAGGCGCAGTTATTGTCAGGACAGTTGCAGAAGGGGAGAATAAGCATCTGTTTTTATATGGAATGTCGAATACACTTGCTGGAATTTTGTACAACAAGATTAGCAGTATGTCATTGCCACACTTGGACTTTCTGGATGAGATTGAACAATCGGCACTTATGGAAATTGGGAATATTATCACAACTTATGCTATGGGCGCAATTGAGGAGAACGGTAAGAATAATATTCAGTTCAAGAGTGATTTATATGTTCATGAGTACAATGAAACAGACTATAATATTATTAATAGTGTCATTCTTGAGATTGAAACAGATTGTGGAAAGATGGAGATTTTGTATAGCAGACTGAAATAGACTATCATATATCTTATTACTGAAAACTATGATATGAGCGATTTTAAATAGCAAAATTTTCATAGCGACGCGAATTATTACGATGAGCAAGTTTTTGGAGCACGAATAGGAATAAACGATTGTGTATATTTTGGGATAAAGAAAATTTTATACTTGACATTCACGCGGGGATATCCTATGATAGTTTTTAGATATTTTTTATAAATCAATGAAAAATGCAATGAAGGTGTTATGTAGCATTCTATTTTCTGTCAGAGATTGGAAGTCACCGGCTGAAAACTTCCTCAGTTCAGATAGGATGTCGAATTTCCCACCGGAGCAGCTTTTTTGAAGTTTTGTTGGCTGTTAGTATGTCGCAAACAAAATGGTAGGAGAAGACGGAGTGGCACGTTACGTCTTTTGAGTGTCTATGAAATGTGTGCGTGTGATAGCTGACGCAGCAAGCAGGCAGAGGTCTGTCTGATTTAGGAACTTGGGTGGTACCGCGGTTAATTCGTCCCTTGTAGAGTTTTCTACAAGGGATTTTTTATGCACACGGACGCAGAGAGGAACTTGCAGCAAATGCTGCCCGCGTCCGGCGCGCGAGTAACTCGATTGCACACGTCCGCGGAGAGGAACTATGCAGCGAAAGCTGTCCACGTCCGGTGTGGCGGGTAGGAGAAATAAATTTTCCTACTCGATTATGGTTTCGGATTTTTTAATTTATAGTAAAGGAGAATGATCATGAAAGAGAAATTAGAGAAGATCAAGGTAGAGGCAATTCGTCAGATTAATGAGAGCGAAGCATTGGATAAACTAAATGACGTCCGTGTCAGTTTTTTAGGAAAAAAAGGGGAACTGACTGCTGTGCTAAAAAGTATGAAGGATGTTGCGCCAGAGGATAGACCAAAGGTCGGACAGTTGGTAAATGAAGCCAGAGCAGAGATTGAGCGGGTGCTTGATGAAGCAAAGACCAATATGGAGCGGAAAATTCGTGAGGCGCGGATGAAAGCAGAAGTGATTGATGTGACATTGCCGGCGCAGAAAAACAGTGTGGGACATCGTCACCCAAATACTATCGCGTTGGAAGAAGTAGAACGTATTTTTATTGGAATGGGGTATGAGGTTGTAGAAGGTCCTGAGATAGAGAAGGATTATTACAACTTTGAAGCGCTTAACATTCCAGCAGACCACCCAGCAAAGGATGAACAGGATACTTTTTATATCAACAGTGATATTTTGTTGCGGACACAGACTTCTGGCGTACAAGTTCACGAGATGGAAAAAGGAAAATTACCAATCCGAATGATTGCGCCAGGGCGTGTATTTCGCGCAGACGAAGTGGATGCGACGCATTCCCCATCGTTCCACCAAATTGAAGGACTTGTAATTGACAAAAATATTACATTTGCTGATTTGAAAGGAACACTTGCCGAGTTTGCAAAGGAGCTGTTTGGTGAGGACACAAAAGTAAAATTCAGACCACATCATTTCCCGTTTACAGAGCCATCTGCGGAGATGGATGTATCGTGTTTTAAGTGTGGTGGAAGTGGATGTCGTTTTTGCAAAGGAGAAGGTTGGATAGAGATTCTTGGTTGTGGTATGGTCCACCCTAAAGTGCTAAAAATGTGTAATATTGACCCGGAGGAATATACTGGTTTTGCATTTGGTGTAGGTCTGGAGAGAATTGCACTTTTAAAATATGAGATTGATGACATGCGGCTTTTGTATGAGAATGATATTCGATTTTTAAAACAGTTTTAAGAAATCGAAAAGAAATAAAATGGCAATGTTGCGTAATGAGAGATATGGATTCGTAAGATTGTTAAGCTATTTTTTCGGTTTCTAAGGATAGAGAATAATTGGAAATGTGACACAAGTGTCATAGATTGGAGGATAAAATGAATACACCATTATCGTGGATTAAAGCATATGTACCTGAGCTTTCTTGTGAAGACAAAGAATACTGTGATGCCATGACGCTCTCAGGGACAAAGGTAGAAGGATTTGTGCGGTTGGACAAAAACTTAGAAAAGATTGTAGTGGGACATATAGAGAAAATAGAGCGACACCCAGACGCAGACAAACTGATTATCTGTCAAGTTAATGTAGGTGCAGAGACAGTGCAGATTGTGACAGGCGCTCAGAATTTAAAAGAAGGAGATTATGTTCCTACGGTTCTTGACGGTGGAAAAGTAGCTGGTGGACATGATGGTGGTCCACTGCCGGAGAATGGTATTAAAATCAAGGCAGGAAAACTACGCGGTGTTGCATCATCAGGTATGATGTGCGCGATTGAGGAGCTTGGATCCAGCCGTGAAATGTACCCAGAAGCACCAGAAAATGGTGTTTATGTGTTTCAGAAACCAGTGACACCAGGGGAGGATGCCATCGAGGTACTTGGATTGCATGATACAGTGGTTGAGTATGAAGTAACTTCAAATCGTGTGGATTGTTATAGTATTTTAGGGATTGCAAGAGAGGCAGCAGCTACATTTAGAAAACCGTTTATCCCGCCAGTTGTGGAAGTGAAAGGAAATGAAGAAGATGTCAATCAATACATTTCTGTGGAAATAAAGGACAGAGACCTTTGCACGCGCTTCTGTGCAAGAGTTTGTAAAAACATTAAAATTGCGCCATCGCCTGAATGGATGCAGAGAAGACTGGCGGCTTGTGGTATTCGTCCAATCAACAACTTGGTTGATATTACAAACTATGTCATGATGGAATATGGACAGCCAATGCATGCTTATGACTTAAAAAATGTAGCCGGAAATAAAATTATTGTAAGACGCGCAAAAGATGGAGATACATTTCAGACGCTTGATGGACAGATAAGAACGTTAGATTCTGAGATGCTGATGATTTGTGATGCGGAGAAAGAAATCGGCCTTGCAGGTATTATGGGCGGTGAAAATTCAAAAATTACAGATGATGTGCAGACAGTATTGTTTGAGGCTGCTACCTTTAATGGCGCTAATATTAGAAAGTCCTCTAAGAGAGTAGGATTGCGTACAGAAGCTTCTGGTATTTTTGAGAAGGGGCTTGACCCAAGGAATGCAGAAGCAGCGATTAATCGAGCATGTCAATTGATAGAGGAGCTTGGATGCGGCGAAGTTGTCGGCGGAATTGTGGATGTAAAGGAGCCTTTTACTGCGTTGAAGCAGATTCGTTTTGCGCCAGAGCGAATTAATAAATTTCTTGGCACAGATATTCCCAAGGAGGAAATGCTTGAGATATTTAGTCGATTAGAATTGGTGTATGATGAGCATACAGAAATGATTACTGCGCCGTCTTTCCGGCAAGATATTGCGTGTTTTGCAGATATTGCGGAGGAGGTTGCGAGATTTTATGGATATGATAAGATTCCAACAACGCTTCCAACAGGAGAAGCAACGACCGGAAAATTATCATTTAAGTTGAGAGTGGAGGAGAAGGCGCGGGATATTGCTGAATATTGTGGATTCTCGCAGGGAATGTGCTATTCATTTGAGAGCCCAAAAGTGTTTGATAAACTTTTGATTCCAGCAGACAGCCCGTTGCGTCAAACAGTGACGATTTCTAATCCTTTAGGTGAGGATTTCTCAATTATGCGAACAATTTCTCTCAATGGTATTTTGACATCACTGGCACTAAACTACAATCGTAGAAATAAAAATGTGCGACTTTATGAACTTGGAAATATTTATATTCCAAGAAGTCTTCCAGTGACAGAATATCCAGATGAGCGGATGCAGTTTACACTTGGCATGTATGGTGAGGGTGATTTCTTTACAATGAAAGGGGTTGTGGAGGAATTTCTGGAAAGTGTCGGTATGACAAAAAAGATTACTTATGACCCAAATGCGGGAAAGACATTCCTTCATCCAGGACGTCAGGCGTTGATTCAATATAAGGAAACTGTAATTGGATATCTGGGTGAAGTACATCCAGAAGTTACAGATCACTATGATATTGATACAAAGGTGTATGTGGCAGTGCTTGACATGCCAGAAATTGTTCCTTATGCTTCTTTTGATAGAAAGTATCAAGGCATTGCGAAATATCCTGCAGTGTCGCGTGACATTAGTATGGTCGTGCCAAAAGATATTTTGGTGGGAGATATTGAGAAGGTTATTGAGCAGCGTGGCGGAAAGATTCTTGAGGATTATCAGTTATTTGATATCTATGAGGGAAGTCAGATTAAAGCAGGTTATAAATCGGTTGCCTACTCAATAACATTTCGAGCAAAGGACAGAACACTTGAGGAGAGTGACGTGTCAGGTGCTATGAAGAAAATTTTAAATGGTCTGGAAGGACTTGGCATTGAACTTAGAGTATAGTGTGAAAAATCGTTCTAAGGCAGCAAAAAACACTGCCTAAGAACGATTA
>BLMC01000170.1 GCA_011959805.1 Lachnospiraceae bacterium
AACATTCTAAAGCATGAACGTAGATATGAAATTTGGCGGCTTCATGATGTAGATAACAACAGCTTTGCAAAGATAGCAAAAAAATATGGTCTTTCGGTAGATACGATTACCAGTGACTATTATAAAATTCTGTCGTTAAAACTGAATTACTATGTAAATCATCTGTCCATTGTACATGGTCATAAAGACACCACATATTTCAAAAAAATTTCGTTAAAAGCATACGAATGTTATCGTGGCATGAAATATGTACTGGCTTATTTTGAAAAAGAATATTCTGCTATTTTAAGTGAATACCGAAATGGGGAACCAGGATTACCAGAACAGTTTTTATTAGATTTACCACCCTTACGAGAGGGATTTCGTAAGCGAACGATTTCCAGTCTTATCTATCTTAGGGAAACGAAGGGAATGACATACTCTGCTATTGGAAAACGGCTTAGACTGACGAAAGAAAAAGTGACGGATTTATATAATCATCACTATCACGTCTTGTTTTGTGAGTTATTGGAAAAACTGATAGAAATTACTGGAGATGCCAGTTTAAACAACGACCATTGGGACATCTACCAACTTAAAAACGTGAAAAAGAAATATGACGACCTAATAAATGAATATCCTGAGTTATGCAACAACATTCTTGAAACTCTAAAAAAATAAACATGCATAGAAAATTTGAAAACTAATTGACATATTTTCTTATCATACATATAATAATAGTATAAGACAGGCAACAATGAGTGTCTGTTAAAGCGTGGAAATAAAGGAGTGCGCCGGTATGCATTGTTTTATGGAGCTTTCAGGAGGGGTTGTGCAATGAAACCTCAAACCGGCTCAGGCAAATTGTTCTATGGAATGATCTGCTGAAAGAAAATGCTCAAAAAGTCCCTGCCACACGGCAGGGACTTTTGCATACAGAAAAGAGGATACCTATGGATTTATTACAACAATGTGCGCAAGAATTTGACCGTCTGATTCCTTACCAGTATCATATCATGATTGGACGTAAAGGAAAGTCATTGGAGTTCACCCTCTCTTTTGACCGTGCCGACTTTCATCATCTTGCGGGATTACATAAGCTGCGGGATAATGTCCGCTTCCAGACAGGAAAACGTGCAGACATTATGAAGGAAATTCTTGATGGGCGCCTCACCTTCTCCCATGCACAGCAAAGTGCCTTTTTCAACGAAATGAAACTGCGCCTCCAGCCATTGACACAGCTAGAACAATTTCTGGATAGCAATGAAATCATATTCCGCTATAATGCGAAAGCAAATATTTTTTCTGCAATACAAGCAGACTATCTTTTGCAAAACGATTTTGAAGGTACGCCAGTCTATCTCTTTTTAGCGCAGCGTTCCGATGAGGACACACAAGTATGCCGCACATTTTTTCCAAAGACAAGAAAAGACTACACGGAAGGGCAGCCACGTTATACACTGCTCAAAAAGGAAAAGCGAAATGTAATTACCAATGAAACGATTGTCCAATACGACCGCATTACTCTAAAGAACACAAATAAACCATAAAACTGACACGCGCCCTCAGCGTTGTGTTTCTTTCTGGCTCTCTTGTTTCGATAATTCCAACCCTAAAATCCTGTCAATGTTCTGCTTTGCCTTCTGGTATTCTATCATTTCTTTCCGCGCCGTTTTATACTCCTCATAACACGCTTTTTTCTCTAATAATAATTCGGCATATTCCTTAGAAAGCTGCGCCACTTTTGGAACAGGCTTGCCCCCTAATGCATCAAAAGCTGCTTTTGCTGCTTCATGTTTTTTGATTTCTTCCATGTGTGCTGCATAATACTCTTTTTTATGGTGCGACTTTGTATACTCTTTGTAAGTATCCCGCGTTTTAGAATAATTGATGATGTGCATTTTCAGTTGTGCTTTGTCTGCCATACGCCCTTCAAGCTGTTTGATACGGACAGACAGTGTATCAAATGATTCTCCTGCTGTTTTGGAACGTACTGTCAGTTCGTCATAGTCCGTTATTCCATGATCCAGCAAAAAATTCAGCGTCTTTGCTGCTTCCTTCAAATTGAAAATCTTCGCCCACTGTTCATATCCCTTCCCTTTTCCAGCATTGATTTTCGCCTGAATATCTACAAGCAGGTTTATTTTCTTATGCTCTTGTGTATATCTGGCTTTCGCTGCTGTCCTGGCATCAGTTCCTTCGATCCGTTCCCTTAATGCGCTTTCTGTATATTCGTCCCCTAAACGGTAAGAACGTAGAAATCTTTCCTGATCCGGCGCACGAAATTCCAGTGACTTTCCACGCCGTTTGATCTCATACCCCTCCGCCCTCATGCGTGCCAAAAATTCCTCAAAATCCTTACAGCCGGAAAGTAAATCATCTATGTTTTGTCGCAAGCGTTCCTTGAAGCTGCGTCCCCGCTTTGCCGCTGCCTTTTCCTGGTAGCGTTGTCCTTTCGCTTTTGGATTTTCAATCACAGAGTAGCCATGCTCTTTGCAAATCTGGTCGTTCAGTCTGCGCAGCGCAAATGCCGAATTTTTAAAATTCTTAAATTTCCCGTCACAGGCTAAATTTGTGCTGTTAAATTCAATATGCGTATGAATATGGGCTTTATCTGTATGGGTGGACACAACAAACTGGTGCTGTCCTTTTGTAAATTTCATGGCAAGCTCATATCCAAGTTTGTTTGCTTCCTCTGACGTAATTTCCCCTGGCTGGAAGGATTGCAGGATACGATAAGCGATAATGTCTTTGTCTGCTGGCAGGCTCCGTCCGGTTTCTGCCTCATAAATCAGCTTTCCAGTTTCAAATTCCTCGGCTGCTGTTTCTGGGCTGCACATATAGGAAGTGACCAGCGTGCCGCCGTTTGTTTTCTCCTCCTTCTGGTCATAATCCAATCGGTCATGGAGTGTCTGCTTTCGTGATTTGCTTCCCGCCGCCTTGCGTGGAAGTAAGTCGGAAACTGCCATACTGTTCTCCTCCCTCCAAAGTTGTTCCTATTTTTATCTTTCTATTCTTTTGTGTGCTTCTGTCCATGCTTTTTCTTGCTGCCTCTCCTGTTGCAGCGCTGCCGCCTTTTTCTGTAGCAGCTCATTATAATCCTTTCCAAGAGAACGGGGAGGCGGATTATCTGCCATCACCTGAATACGATTGGAAAGTTCCTCGTCTGACTGGACTGCTTCCCTGATTTTTTCCATTCCGGTTAGTCCCGCCACATCATTGTCCAGACAAAGACTGATATGGGTAACAGCCGTGTGGGAATATAAAAAAGCAAGCATTGCAAGGGGTGCTGTACCGCCTAATGAAAGATAATGATTTTTTGTCCAATCCTCTCCCTGCATTTTTAGCAGAGAAGCAATAGAAAGGGCGTCTATGGGGCTTTCCGCCACTACCAAATATATACTGCCTTTTTGTACGGCTGGCAGAAAAAAACTGTACCGCTTATCGCTTCCTTCCACATCATTCTTAAATGTACTGTATATTCCCCGCAAGCAGGCATAACGGGCTTTTCCAGCGGAATCACGCCCCACAAACACACAGTTGCGATAGTGGCGGCTTTCATACAAAAGTCCTTTGGCAATACAGTGGCTAATGATGTCTGCATCAATCCCCCTCTGTTGCAAATAAGATACCACAGCCGTCCCACACGGGTTTTCTTCGGGCAGGGAAAACGGCTTTTGGGACTTCTGCTTTAGCACGGCAAGCGGCGGTTTTCTTTCTGCCGCGCCCCGTTCCCCACAAAGTATTTCCACCGCTGAAACAAAATCCATGCCACGCACTTTTATTAAATAATCCAGTGCAGTCCGTCCGCCAATCCCCCTGCTGTGCCAGTGCCATTTTCCATTAGAGATTTTCAGGCTGTCATGGGTGGCGGTACAGTATTCGCTCCGTCCGCATTTTTTCAGTTCCAGCGGCTCATAAATCTGTAAATAAGTAAATAAATCCCATTCCTTCGCTTTTGTGATCTGTTCTTTTGTCACTCCTGCCATATCCTTGCTACCTCCATTCATTTTTTATCTTAATACTGCACCCCTGTGCAATCGAATA
Source organism: Lachnospiraceae bacterium (assembly GCA_011959805.1). Taxonomy (GTDB): domain Bacteria; phylum Bacillota; class Clostridia; order Lachnospirales; family Lachnospiraceae; genus COE1. The sequence goes on from BLMC01000170.1 coordinate 4,027, forward strand.
GAGAAGATTCATCTTCTCCCTACTCGCTGCGCCTGTTGCGACTTGTCAAGGATATATTCATCATTTTTCATCACTTTTTCTTGGTCTGCCCTGTTTTCCATGCTCTAAGTCATGGAGAATGACACGCTTTAACTTGTCCTCGACGCTTTGGGTACTTGTATCAGAGAAATGTACCTCGACTAAATACCTTGTCTTGTCAATCTTCTGTTGTAAACAGGGCGTTAATCGCCCTGTGGTGTTGGTCTGAATGTTGTCGCTCATATTCCTCCTTTGGGCGCAAAAAAAGACGCATGGTTTACAAATTTACTGTTCCATGCGCCTTTACGCTGTTATTTTGATATTAAATTGTTGATTATGCCAGTTGCATAACCGCTCTTTCGATTTCTTCTACATCATCTGATGTCAATTCGGGGAAAAAGGCAGAAACTTCTTCCACTTTAATACGTCCTCTTTCTATCATTGTTATCACGTTTCTTTTTGTTGTTTCTCTTTCCATATCTTTCACATAAGTCTTCATAATCTGCTCGTCATCAAATAAACTCATCATAATCGTTACTACCTCCACTTCTTTGCTACTTAGATACTGTTTTAAGATGTTCCTGTCCTTGCATATACGGATTGTTTCTGTAACCGCCTGTTTCGTCATTCCATGCTCTTTTATCTGCTCATTAAAAACTTTGCAAAAAACAATGTATTCGTTGATTATATTATCCTTGTCGCTCTCATATATGACTTTGGCTTTTATCTCAATATCAATATCTGCACCGTCAAAAAACTCTTGCGATAAAGATATGGTATCGGGTTTTCTGCCTTTGTTGCCTGTGTATATCACATATAATTCGGGCTTTGGCATTTTTACTTTCTTGCTCTTATACAAACTCTGACTGGTTCGCTCAAAATATTCATGGTAACTCTGTGCTAAATACAGAAGTATTCTGATTAAAATATTTACCGTCCAACTCGATTGTGCTTCCAACAACAAAAGCAATCTGTTGTTACCCACCATTATGCCCAAATCATTATAGAGATTATCTGTCAAAACATTGTCTATTGTTACAATATCTAGCGTGTCCTCTGTTGCTTCCGTATCTTCTGGATGTAATGTTTTATACAGTTTCAGCAAATTCTTTTTATCTTGAAAAAGGTCTAAAAACACACTGTTCTTTGCGGTACGCTTTGCCTTAACTTCCTGCGTCTGTTTTGTATCGCCTGACACCTTACCACCTCGATTTCTAAAAATCTGTGACACAAGATACGATATATCCTTCTCCTGCCACACTTCAATTATACAAAAAAACGCCTGTCTTTACAATAAAATTCACATTAAATTTCTTCCTCCCTCCGCT